>DATAJQ010000293.1:0-36903 GCA_036262095.1 Chitinophagaceae bacterium
ATCAGTTGCCCAATACAAAACATACGGTGAAGATCGTTGCCAAAAAAATACCACAGGGTTATGAGCTCCGGCCAACGGAATATATTGTGTATTCAGATAAGCCACTGCCCAAGGAACAACATTAAAAGGTCAGGATGCATGTATAATGCATCCTGTTTTTAATAACCAATTGAATCCCGCAAAATGTTTAAACAAGGATTTATTCTTCTTATCAGCATTCTGTTGTGCAGGATCTTGCCGGCGCAACGGGCGGATCACCGGCCAAATGTGATCATTGTATTGTCTGACGACCAGGGGTATGGAGATTTTTCCTGTACAGGCAACCCTGTATTAAAAACCCCTGCCTTGGACAAGATGTATAATGAAAGCATTCGCATGAGCAATTTTCATGTCAGTCCTTTATGTACTCCTACGCGAGGGCAACTGATGAGTGGATTGGATGCAATGAACAATAAAGCAAGCAATGTGCTCACAGGCCGTGGGCTTATCCGGCGCGATGTGGCCATTATGCCGGAAGTGTTCCGCGATAACGGATATCTTACCGGTATTTTCGGCAAATGGCACCTGGGTGATGTATATCCCGACAGGCCAATGGACCGTGGCTTTCAAAAAAGCATCTGGACCAAGGGGTGGGGGCTTTTATCCGAAACAGAGTTTGATAATGATTATTATAAAACGCGTTACCAGGACGGTCTTGAAATAAAATATTCTGATAAGTATTGTACTGATCTGTGGTTTGATGAGGCAATGAAGTGGGTGGACGGGCTCAACGGCCAGCCCAAACCTTTCCTGGCCTATATCGCATTGAATGCCCCGCATGGGCCGTTCTATGCCCCGGAAGACGAGGCTGCCAAATACCGCGGCAAAGTTGCTGACAGCGCCACTGCTTCTTTTCTCGGAATGGTCAGCAATATCGACAAGAACATGGCGAAGCTGGATGAATGGCTGATCAAACGGAACCTGAAAAATAATACGATCGTTATTTTCATGAATGACAATGGCGGAACAGGAGGAGTGAAAGTGTATAATGCCGGCATGCGCGGGGAAAAAACGAGTGTGTATGATGGCGGACACCGTGCTGCCTGCTTCATTAGCTGGCCTGGCGGCGGTTTCGGGCCTGCGCGTACTATTGATTATGCATCCAATATACAGGACCTGCTGCCGACCTTTATTGATCTGCTCGGAATGAAGCTGAAAAATAAACAATCTTTTGATGGGATAAGCCTGAAGCGGGTGCTGGAACAGCCGGGAAAACGTTTTGATAACAGGATGTTCGTGGTGCAATATACCGGCAAGGAAAAGCCTGAGAAATATTTCAGTTGCGTGGTATGGGATAACTGGCGCCTGGTAAATGGAAATGAATTGTATGATATCAGTAAAGACCCCGGTCAGCAACAGGATATTGCAACCGCATATCCTGCTGTTGCTGCAAAGATGAAAAACCACTATGAGAAATGGTGGAAAAAGCTGGAGCCGGTGATCTTTAATTATGTTCCTGTTATTATAGGCAGTGAAAAAGAAAATCCCGTATTGCTCAGCTCAAACGGCTGGGTTGGGGCCGGGGGCATCAACACGCAATGGGGTGTAGCTATGGCAAACGGAAATGTGAAGGGAGGCACCTGGGACATTTTTGCAGAAGCTGACGGTATATATCAACTGGAACTGAGCCGCTGGCCTCCGCATTTGAATCGTTCGCTTACTGTAGCCGGCCCCAGTGCAGGTGTAGGCGGCACCTGGATCCGGCCTGGCAAAGCCATACCGATCGTGTACGGAGTAGTTTCAGTGAACCATGGAGAAGAGGTAATAGCGAAAGCCGAACCGGGATCGGATAGAATCATTATTCAAATGAAAATAAAGAAAGGAGCTAATGAATTGCAGGCATGGTTCCGCGACAAAGATGGAAAAGATAATTGTGCTGCATATTACGTCAACGTAGAAAAGCTGCGTTAATGAAATTATGCTGCTATTTAAAAGCAAAAACTTTTCCTAAAGCCTCGTTGCTTGTAAACGTATTATTAAGATCGATCAGTTCACCTGTGCCGATATGAATGACTGTGCCGTGGACCGCCAGCTCCTGGTTGTTCTTCCATGCATTCTGAACGATGGAGGTGGTGCAGAGGCTGAAAACCTGCTCTTTTACATTCAGCTCTACCAACCGGTCCGCTTTCTTTTCCATATCATCAATAGCGTCGATCTCCTTTGCATACAAACGGTAAACGTCTTTGATATGACTAAGCCAATTGTCAATAATCCCAAACTGTTTCCCGCTCAGTGAGGCAGCAACGCCACCGCAGCCGTAATGCCCGGCAACAATAATATGTTTTACTTTGAGGATATTCACCGCATAGTCGAGTACAGACAACATGCTCATATCGGAGTGGATACACATATTAGCTATGTTACGGTGCACAAATACTTCTCCGGGTTTTTTTCCGGTGATCTCATTTGCCGGAACTCTGCTGTCTGCGCAACCGATCCATAAAATTTCAGGATTCTGACCTTTTGCAAGTTGCTCAAAACGGCTTGTTTTATCATTCCTGACGAAATTCATCCAGTCTTTATTGCCTTCCAGGATTTTCTGCAGACCTTCTTTATTTTCCATATTTTATTTTTAGGATCAATCGCAAAATTATTCAAGGATCTGACTCGCTGGTCATTTATTTTGTGGCCGATAATATATCGCGCCAGGCCCCTATCCGGCAGAGTAATACCCTGATATGCAACCCATCCTATTTACAGGATGGGCTACTCAACCATTTGTACGACCGTCAGACCGGCCTGGGATTTCTGTGCCGATGAGAATATTCAATATTGTTTTAGGTAATTTTGGATATTCTCTTTCTTTAAACAAAAGATACCCAACGGTTACACTGGATGCCGAAATATTTTATAAGAATGTCAAACCATTTAAACCGGATAGAATGAGAAAAGTAATTGCAGCAATCAACATGACCCTGGATGGATTTTGCGACCATACGGCAATAAATCCTGACGAAGAAATACACCAGCACTACGCTGATTTATTAAAAGGAGCTGGCGCTGTTCTATATGGAAGGAAAACATACCAGCTTATGGAGTATTGGCAAACTGTAGTGAAGAACCCTACCGGAGACAAAGCAACGGACGAATTTGCTTTGGTTATGGACAGGACACCGAAGGTTGTTTTTTCCCATACACTGAAAAAGCTGGAATGGGAAAGTGCGGAACTGGCAACAAAAGACCTTAAAGAAGATGTTTTGGATCGTAAGCAACAAACAGGTAAAGATATTTTTGTAGGTAGCCCGGGTTTAATCGTCGAACTGACACAGTTGGGTTTGATTGATGAATACCAGATCTGTATCCATCCGGTTATACTGGGAAGAGGGCTGGTGTTATTTAAAGATATTGTGAACAGGGTTGATCTTAAACTTTTAAAGACAAAGACATTTAAGAGCGGAGCTGTGATCCTTTATCATGAGCCGGTAAGAGAGTGAGCGGTATGGGATATCCTCTCCAGAAGCAGACCTGTTTCCGGATCATGTATCTTATTTTGCGAGAATAACCGGCTTATACCGCTCGATCAAAGTGATATGCTGGTATTCATCCAGCATCCCGCTTTCCATGAATTCAACATCCCCGCCGGCTTCCAACACTTTCTCGATCACTTCATCTACAGAATCTTTTATATAAGAGAATTTGCTGTAGCTCTTTCCGATGCTCACAGGCAGCGAATGATTATAGTCTTTTTCAAGCACCAGTAATCTCGCATTTTGCCTGTTGGCCTGCTTCAATACCTCATGCAGTCCACGGGCCAGCAAACCGCCATCTGCTGCAATTTCAAGCTGATGCTTTATGTCCTGCTGATGCACTTTTTCCCAATCATTGAGATATGGCATCAGTAATTGAAGTAGTTCTGCAGGTTTGTCTTCCACATGGCTGCCATGTATGTAGCTGATAATATGTTTTTCGTTGCGGGTGACCTTACGGAAAATACCGAGGATTTTTTTTGTTCCTACTACAAATACAGGTAATAGTGAATAAGCATGTAGCAGTGCGGTAAGCCCCTGGTCGGTATAACGCAGAAATTTCTCAGTCAGCACTTGTTTGATTTCCGTTGAGTCTGAGAAATTCCCGACTTTTTCAGGAAGGTCTGAACGGAAAGCGGCGATATGGCTGGGAATATCGGTCTTTATATTCATCAGCAAATGTGAATCGCCGATGTATGCCTTGCATTCCTTTCCGCTTAAGGTTAGCAGCAGGAACTTTCTTGCTTTCTTTTTGGAGAGCAATACTTCGCGTATGGCGAAAGAACCATTGATCGTGAGCTTTGGTTCAACAATAATATCTAAGTATAAGACCTTTTCGAAAAAAGGGGAAACGTAAATAGCAATACTTTTTTTATAGGTGGAAAAATTAAGTGAAGCTACCAGTTGTTTTAACTTGTTCAGAACAAGCCAGCCAATTTCGGTGTCATGTTTTTCCCTGATGCTATCTTCTGCTTCGTTGATAAATTTTTTCAGCATCCTGTTCAGATCCGCTTTTGCGGTCATTTTGGGTTCAAATGGCAGCATAAGGGATATGGAGGGATGGCTGTGCCTGGCTTCCAGCAGTTCTTCCAGTGCGGGATCTAGGATGGGTTTCATACTTATCAATTTAGTCAAATATAAAAGCGAAAGGGTAGGTATGCCAATGATCGGGATCAGAACCTCGTTTGATCCCGGTCAGACAAAAAGCCGGTGATGCATTATCCGGCCTGGGTTTCACTGTTGTCATTCAAGCGGAAGAATATCATTTTTAGCAGGTCTGCACTAATGAGATAGCCTAATAGTATAAAGAACAGATCTACTGCTTCCTGGAAATGAGCGATAGAGAGGCTCAGCAAGGAAGCAAAGGGTGACACGGGAAGCAATATGGTTACCAGCATAATAAATAGTGTTGTGATCAGCAGCACTCTGCCTGGCCTGCTTTTTATCACCGGTTTCCGCGTACGGATGACGTAGAGTATCAGTAATTCTGTAATGACCGATTCGATAAACCATCCTGTTTGAAAAAATGACCCGGTGAGGCGTAAATGCACATACAACACATAAAAAGTGATAAGATCGAATATTGAACTGTGGAGACCGAATACGATCATGAAATTCCGTATCATTTTAAGGTTCCAGCGGCCTGGTTTTTTCAATTGCCCTTCATCCACCTGATCGGAAGCGATGCCAAGGTAAGGCAGGTCTGATAACAGGTTGGTCAATAATATTTGTTTGGGCAGCATGGGAAGGAATGGCAGGAAAAGTGAGGCGCATGCCACGCTGAACATGTTGCCGAAAATTGCACCGGTATTGATGAAGATGTATTTCATGCAATTGGCAAACGATTTTCTGCCTTCGTATACGCCGTCAGACAATACGGAAAGGTCTTTTTCCAGGAATACAAAATCGGCGGCTTCTTTTGCGACATCAACAGCATTGTTGGTGGAGATGCCGATATCAGCCGCATTGATGGCGGCCACATCATTTATACCATCGCCGATATATGCAACAGTAAGCCCTGCCTGCTGAAGCGTTTTGATGATCCTTTCTTTCTGATGCGGTTCTATTTCGGCAAAAACATCATACTGTTTCACTTTTATAGCCATTGCTTCGGGCGAAAGTGTATTGATCTCTTCGCCGGTAAGCACCTGGCAATTGCCTAGGCCAACCTGTGCTGCTGCATGCCCTGCGGAATAGCGGTTGTCGCCGGTGATGATCTTGGTAAGAATGTGTTGCTGTTTTAATTTCCCGATAGAAATGATAGCGGTTTCCTTTAACGGATCTTCCAGTAAGATATATCCGAGGAAATTCATTTCCTGTTCATCCTGCCTCGACATCCTGGCATTGGGAATTTCTTTGCAGGCTAGCCCAAGCACGCGATACCCTTCATTGCTCCAGGCAATAAACTGCTCCTGCATCTGTTGCCGCAACGATTCATCAATAGCCAGCTTATTACCGTCCTGCCCTTCAATATAACTGCAGATTTCTGTGATGCTGCTGAACGCACCTTTGGTAATGATAAGATACCGGTCGTCTTTTTTCAGTAAAACACTTAAGCGTCTCCGCATAAAATCATAGGGTATCTCATTGATCTTTTCATAACCCGAAGAAGGAAAGGCCAGTGACGCAAGCGCGTCATCAATGGGATTGCCAAACCCGTTTTGCATTGATGCGTTCAGGAAAGCATACAGGCGCAACTTATCGTTTGTATTTCCGTTTACATCAACGATATCCCTTACAGCAACCTTACCTTCAGTGATCGTGCCTGTTTTATCGGTACACAGCACGCTTACTTCGCCAAGATTAAATATGGAAGAAAGTTTTTTGACGATCACTTTTTTTGCCAGCAGGCGTTTGGCACCGGCAGACATAGCGAAAGTCATGATCGCGGGTAGGAGTTCGGGTGTCATGCCAACTGCGAGTGCCAATGAAAATAAGATCGAGTCAAAAAGGCGCTGGTGAAAGTAAAGATTGAAGCTGAGTGTGATGATCGCCAGCACCACGGTGATCCTCAGCAGGAAGTATCCGAACCTTCTTATTCCTTTTTCAAACGCGGTCTCGGGTGTTTGTGACAGGCTTTGTGCCAGTTTCCCGAAGGTTGTTTGCTTTCCTGTATAAACAGCCACCGCTTTCGCGGTGCCGCTGACAACATTCGATCCCTGCCAAAGACAATTATATTTTTTACTGGCAGGTAGCTGATCGTCTGACATTCCTTCCTGTTTTTCGACAGGAAACGATTCGCCGGTCAATGAACCTTCATTCACATGCAGTTCATTACTCTCAATGATGCGGCAGTCAGCAGGGATAAGATCGCCTGCGTCCAGCAGGAGTATATCACCGGGAACGACCTCCCTGGTTAGCACCTGTATTGTCTGTCCGTTCCGCAACACAGTATGTTTCATCTCAATCATGCTGAGCAGATCGTCCATAGCGCGGCCGGCTTTTTGCTCCTGCAAAAAGCCAAACACCCCTGTAGTCAGCAGGATCACCAGGATAATAATACTGTCGGATGACTCTCCTAGAATAGCCGACAGGATAACGGCAATAAAAAGCAGCAGAGCCAGTGGATTAAGGAACTGGCGCATTAACAGCTTGACGGCTTTTTTGAAATGATTTTCTTTTTTGAAAAAAGCTGATTGTGCTTTGATCCTTTCCATGGCCAGTTCTTCCGTCAACCCTGCCGGGGAGGTTGCGAGAGCTTTGTATAGCTCTTCAATGCTGATAGAAGAAAAAGGGCTGCCTGTCATCGGGGGAAGCTTATAATAATTGCTGAGTTAGGGCTGGTGACAGATAAACAAAGGATTGCTGATAACTTCTTTCAGTAATTGGAATGTACCTGGCCTGATCAGTTTTGATACGAGGTTTCTTCCAAAAGCGCCGGTTATCAAAAAAGCATTCTTATGCGATAGCAGATAATTAAACAGGCTTTCTTCAGTCTGCCCGTTCAGTAATACAAACTCAATGTTTGTATAATGATCTTCCAGCCATTCTTTTATTTTGTATTTGCCTGTATCATTCCAGCCTTTGTTTTCGCTGGCATGAACTATGAATATTTTAGTTTGCTGATAGGAGGGGAAAAGATAAGTGAATTGTTTGATGGCAAAAACGCTGGAGGCTGAACCATCAAAGGCAACTACTAACGCTTCGATTTTTTCAAAAGAAGGTGGTGCAATAATGATGGGGCATTCAGCATGCCTGATAAGACGGGAAACGAATGACGGCGAAATGCCTGTAGTTTTGGTAATGCCGGCATCAGCAGGCAGAATGACCAGGTCTGTGAATCGCGTATCAAATCCGTCCATTTCTTCGCCGGAAGCCCTGATCACCTCTGTTTTGCTTTCCACACTGCGCCGAGCACAGGCCTGGCTGATATGGTCAATCTCTTTCGATTGTTTTTCATGTACTTCCTCTCTGGGGCCTGCAGGTACAGTAATGACCTTCAGGCAACTATTAGTTTGTTTTGCAAGGCAACATGCAAAATCCAGACCGGGAATATTATTATCCCAGGTGCCGGCAATATATTTTATGATCTGCATGATATTCTTTTTACGAATTTATAAAGCTTCTATCCGATCTGCATTGACCACGAGAAACCGATCCCCTGATTTTCGTCAGTTATGCCGGCCGGGACTGTTGGAATACAATTGATAAAATGTAATAAGCCGTTAATGACAAGGATCATTATATATTCCAACGCAGGTCAGATAATACCGGGGTTGCTTAGTATAGTTTTGAATCAAACTTGTTAAGATGGCACAAACACTGTATTTATCTCCCCGTAAACATATATATGAGCTCCAGCAGGAGTTCGCGGCTTTTTATCCTTATCTCCGGTTGGACCTCTTTCATCACCAGTATAGTGATGTTGCAGCGCGTCCGGTAAAGATCATAGCAAGGTCGTCCTTACTGGCGGCTGCAGGCCTGAAGGGGGAAGGTACTATGGATATCAGTGATACCATGACCATTGCAGAACTTGAGTCGGCAATGAAAGAAAGATTTGGCCTGCTCGTTCAGGTTATCCGGCAATCAGGCACTATCTGGCTGGAAACTACCATGACTGACGACTGGACGCTCAAACAACAGAATGATCATGGCCGCGAACTAAGCAAGCACATTGTTGCGGATCGATCGGAGGACTTCGATCTTGGACGGGGTAATCTTTCTTAGGAAATGATCATTGTTCACTGAAATATCAATAAGATCTGAAGAGTATCTTCCATCCGCTAACTGTTTGCCAGAATGAGGTTTTCAGCACTTCTGGTTTCCTTGCGAAGAAAAAGTATTCGAGGCTATTCCAGAAGAAAAACCACCCCGCAGGTTCAAGCAGTATACGTAAGGGAGTTAAATGGGCCCATCTTTGGTTGCCTGGGATATTGATAATAACACTGACAGACATTATGATAATGCTTATACAAAGGAATACGATATTTCTTCCGGTATTCTTTTTTACAGCCTGCAGATAGTGTTCATATTCATGGTTGAAGTGATTCTTTAATCTTTCCGAGATCAGGCGTTCGTCTTCCTGGTTCCTGACAACAGCCGGTACCTGGAGGATGAGCAGGTCGGTGTTTTCCTCCCTGCGCCTGAAGGCTATTTCCAACTCATGGATGAAATCTTCAGAAACACGCCGTTTCAGTAAGGTCCTTGCGTCAAAATCTGAATAGATATCATCGTAGCTGTCCAGCCATAAGCTGAGTTCTGCCATGGGATTAAATTAAAGAGCGGCCGCGTTTGGCGGCCGCTGCGCTGTTTATTTTACAGCGATCTGTTTGTTGGAGTTTTTCCTGGCTTCCTCTTTTACCGGTAATGAAAGTTTGAGCACGCCGTTTTCATAGTAAGCATCAATCTTGTCTTTGTTTACCTGGGAAGGCAGGGTGAAACTCCTGCTGAAGGCCGAGTAGCTGTATTCTTTCCGGGTGAATTTCTTTTCTTTTTCTTCTTTGGTTTCCTCTTTCTCTGAACTGATGGTCAGGATATCGCCATTGACATCAATTTTGAAATCGTCTTTCTTCATTCCGGGAGCGGCCAGCGACAATTCATAGGCGCCATTGTTCTCCGTGATGTTTACAGCCGGCATAGTTGATAAGCGGCCGGGAAAATAGCCGTTGTCAAACCATTCATTCCATGGTTTGAAAAAATCATCGAAGAGCACCGGCCATCTTTCGCCGGTTTTCATTACTTGGGTTGACATATACACCTCCTTTGATTATAAATGAGAAAATTGATTGAATATTTGATCCGGTTATAACGGATGGTTATGTTATTTTTCATGAAATGACATCATTGGTACGAATGCTTCCCTTGCCAGTTTCTTCGATTTGCTTTTATGGAACAGGCTTTCAAGAAAATTATATTTTTTGGGAAGTACGATAAGGAGTTCAATATCGTTTTTCTGTATGAAATCAAGAATGGCTTCGGTTATGTCTGCACGGTTAAGGAACTGATAGGAGGGGTGCAGATCGGCGAGCAATTGCTGTAAATCGCCGGCACCGTCTATTACCGGTTGCTGATAGGGCTGAGTTGTATCAGGATGCACATGAAGCACGAATAATTTCGACTTGAAAGTCCGGACAAGATCTTTGATTGCCGCAACTGGTACAGTGCTGGTTACTTTTTCATAATCGCACGCTAACGCAATATTTCCGGGTGATTTGAATTTTGCTCCTTTGGGAACAACGATTAAGGGCCAGCTTAAATGGGTTACTGCAGCGTTTGTTTCACTGCCCAGGAGTAGTTTCTCAAGGCCAGCATTGCCATGTGAGCTCATTACTACTGCATACGGCTTTATTTTATCACTGTACTGCTGAAGATTGGTGAGCAAACCACCCGGGAAAATGGCTGTATCAATGGGGATACGCCCCTTTGTATATTTTTCAAGATCTGCTTTTGCCTGGCGCATAAAATCTTCCGCATCTCTTTGCAGGGTATTGAATACCTGTGGCGGCACTGGTATTTCAGAAAATGCCAGGGGCAGCGGATAAGCATGGAATAATATGATTTTAGCATTCAGTTTCTCTGCCAGAGCTACAGCATATTCTGCCGCATTAAAGGCTACAGTCGAAAAGTCTGTGGGAACAATGATTGTTTTCATATTTATATTTTTATCCATTCAGGAACGATAGCTGAAGTGGGCATTTCAAATTTATCCCGGAGATAACCTTCAATTCTATGATAGCTGTCAAGGCCGTGACTGATAGTGATCACAGTTGTTGCAAGCTTGCTGATAAGTGCGATCATTGGCGGCAATGAGCAATGAAGACCGGGAGATTCGTGCTTTTGATGAGATGGTCTGCAAGGCTTTTTTTTAACCATCGCGATACCTGGTTCCGTCCATATGCTCCAAGCACGAGGAGGGTGCCTTCTTTCTGCCGGCGCAGGTGTTTATCCATTTTCTCATTGATATCGCCAGCAACTGTTGCAAAACCGGCCTTTTCGAAATGCCGTTTTACCAGTTCCTTCATCAGCAGGCCATCAGGTACAAGTTTTGCTTCATTTTCCTCCAGTATGGAAATAACCTCCAGCGGAAGGCCTTTGGAAGAAGGCAATGCATAACTAAGCATTTTCAGGGCGAAAACAGATGAAGGCTCCCCATCATAAAAATGAATGACCTTATGAAGGGGATGAAAGATTTTTGGTGTAATGAGTACGGGGCAGGTAGCCTGGGCAAGCAGATGCTGAACAAAACGGGTCGGCTGCGGTTCATTGTAATGTGAAAAGGTTTCCCGTGCATGAATAACGATCAGGTCGGCAAATACAGATTCATGAAGGATCTCGTTTACTGTAACATTTTTGTCCCGGTGTACGCCATATTGTATTGCTGCATTACGGCATGCTGTTTCAAAATCAGAAACGGATTTTGAACGCCTGTCACTGTCGCGGCGGTTTAATGTTTCTTTCAGTTGTTCAACCGGATTTTCTGATACAAGATCGTAGACTGTGTAACTGGTATACATGACCGATTCGGGAAATATCCCTACCAGGTATGCACTATTCTGTTTGGCAAGATGAATGGCATATTCCACAGTGCTGGCATTGTATTTAAGCCCATCAAGTATGGCGATGATCTTGTTCATTTCTCCTGGTATTAAGCATGAGAGATGAATAAAGGCCGGGGAATTGCATTTATAACAAAGTCGGCATCACTGTGTGAGAAAAACCTGGACAGGGCAGTACGGCCATAAGAGCCCATCACGATAATATTGTTTTCGCGTTTCAGCAGGTAGTCAAATATTTTGTCTTTCACGTCTCCTTTCTGTACTTCAAAGCCGATAGCCGAATATCGCTGCTGCAGCCATTCCTGCATTTGCTGCCTTTCGTGGTCCTGCCAGATCCCATCTTCACTAATGCGGAAAACGATCACACGCTTATCATACAGTTCAGGAAAAAGGTAGGTGAATTGTTTGATCGCGTATGCGGCATTCTTTGATCCATCATACAGAAAGACGATCTCATTGATAGCTGTGAAACTTTCCGGGGCTACGATCACGGGACATTCTGCATGCCGCAGGATCTGCTGTACAAAATCAGATGGCGTGCCGGTGTATCCTTTAAAGCTCATGCATGCATCCACTATAAGCAGATCGGCAAATCTGCTCTCGGTTTCCACCTCGCGTGAGGGTACACTTTTGTCTTCATGCACTTTGCATAATACCTGGTTGGCCTGGCAAACAGCTCTGAATTTTTCAATATTGGCATTTATCTTTTTGGCTTTAGCCTCCAGGATTTTGGAATGTTCATCAGTTTCCCATTCAGGATAGTTACCTCCGCCAGTCACTTTCCAGATAAGCTGTTCATTCTCGACCATGTTTTCCAGGAATATACCTGTAAGAGGCGATCCCTTGATCCGTGCAATGGCACAGGCAAAATTTAAAGCCTGTTCATTCAGTTCTTCGCCGTTAATGGCAATTAATATCTTTTGCATAAAAGTTATTTTTTTACTTGTGAGCAATGAATACCGGGAGACGATGGCTGGCAATAGTGTCAGTTATAAAACTTTTTTTGAAGATCATGGAAATATCGCCTCTGTTGAAAGCACCGGCTATCACTACCGGACTCTTGATCCCTGATACCCAAGTGTCAAAAAATTTTTTGCCATTAACGTCGAGATGCACTTCATTCAGCCTGGGATAGTGGCAATTGACCAGCTCCATAACGGAACCGTGGCCTGGAATCTGATGGTCAGGATCAGGATTGGCATATACCAGCGTTGTTGGTTGACTGGCTAATTCCGGAAACAGGTAAGCAAACTGTTTGATGGCATAAATAGAACCTTCCTTACCATCGCATGTAAGTATGTTGTTAGCAGGAAAATCAGATTTTTCAGGGATGATGAGCACCGGGCAATCAGTATGATGAAGTATCTCTTTCAGGTAATCGTTCAGGTCAATGCCGGTTTGTGAATAAAACAGATCGCTGCCGATCAGCAACAGATCGGCATAAGTGGTTTCTTTCTTCAGCTCAGGCAATGCAAAATCAAAATATTCCTTATGTACTGTGAAGCGGATGTGATTCTTGAGGCAGTATGTTTCAAACCGGTCAATGGTTTTCTGAATGGCTTCTGCGGTTTGTGGTTCAATTAATGGTATGTACACGCCGTCGGCAATATTGGCGGCGGCATAGCTCCATAAGCTGGCATAATCCACCTGTGGTAAAAAAGCGCCGACCAACAGGATAGGTTCTTTTTTATTCAATTCGGACGCAAACTGCATCATTCCTTCTGAATAATGCCCGTTATCAAATGCAGCGATTACCTTTTTCATACTTATTTTTTTACAAATATGGGGCAACATGCTACTGTGATCCTATGATGGTAATACGGGCGATCTATGATCATCGTCAGTTCTGCGTACTGAAACAGGTACCTTCCAGGGGAGATTTACCTTATATACCTCAAACCAGAGAACGCTGGCAAATGCTGTCGCGAAACTTATCCCGAACATCGTTGGGCTTATGGCTGTCAGCTCAAATAGTTGACGTACGGGAGCGTACAGCAACAGCAAAACAAGAAAGATGGCCGAACTTCCCAGCACTGGCAATGCCAGCCTGTTCTTATAGCGGATTGTGGTAAATATTGTTTGTGTATATGATCTTACTGCGAATGTGAGGAAAATATTGGAAAGGATCAGTGTGGTAAAAACCATGGTCCTTGTTTCTTCAAGCGAGTGACCTGACTGCATGGAGAAATAATATAGCAGCAATACACCGGCAGCAATAATGACTCCCTGTGTTATACTGATCAGCAGATCACCCTGGCCAAGCAATGGATCACTTTTTTTTCTCGGCCCTTTTTCAACACTGAAATGCTCGACGGGTTCTTTTTCGAAAAATACCGAGCAGGTCGGCCCCATGATAAGCTCCAGGAAAATAATATGGATAGGGGTGAAGATGTTCGGGAATGCCCATCCAAGGATCAGCGGCACAGAGGCTGTAAGTATGATCGGTATATGAATGGCGATGATGTAACGTACAGCTTTTAGCAGGTTGTGATAGATCTTACGGCCTTCTGTGATAGCCACATTGATCTTATCAAGATCATCGTCTGTAATTACCAGGTCGGCTGCCTGTTGCGCCATTTCAGTTCCCCTGTTGCCCATAGCGATCCCGATATCAGCAACCTTGAGGGCCGGTGCATCATTTACTCCATCACCTGTCATGGCCACAGTATGTCCATGCTCTTTCAGATGCCTGATCACTTTCAGCTTTGCACCGGGAAACATTCTTGCAAATACGTTGACATTGCTGATCGCTTCTTTCAATTCCTCATCCGTCATTTGCATAACCTGCTGACCGGTATAGCAAAAAGCCGGCTGCCTGATGCCTGTCTGCTGAGCGATCGCTATAGCTGTGTCAGCAAAGTCGCCTGTCAGCAACTTAACGTTCACTTTTGCTGCGTATAGCTTGCGGATCACTTCAGGGAGATTTTTCTTTGGCGGGTCGAATAATGCCAGTAGCCCTTCAAACTGCCAGGCAAAATCGTCCTGCCTGTCGGGGAATGCACCGGTATGTATTGCGCTTGCAACTCCAAGCATCCGGAATCCATTGCTGCCCATTGCTGAAACATGCCGTTCTATTTTTTTGCGCTCTTCTCCGGTTATGCCGCAAACATTCAGTATCCGTTCGGGAGCACCTTTGGCCGCAACAATAATCTGGTCATTGAAGCTGTATACATGGGTCATCATTGGCACCGAACCCTCCAGCGGGTATTCATGGATCATTGGAATCGTACGCCAGGCTGCTTGATCAGGCATTTTAAGGTAGGCTTGGACGATTGCTTTTTCCATGGCATCAAAAGGCTTCGATTCACTGGCGAGCATGGCAGAACGCAATAAGTGGTCACATCCGGGAAAGTTATCCTTCGCATGATAAAGCTGATCTGTTTGGTAATTGTAAACAGTGTCCAGCACCATTTTATTTTCCGTGATCGTACCTGTCTTGTCAAGACATAATACGTCCACGCATCCAAGGTTTTCGATGATCTGCGGTTGACGTGAAATTATTCCCAACTTGCTCATCTTATAGGCACCCAGTGCCATAAAAGAAGAAAATGCTACAGGGATCTCTTCCGGAATGGCAGACATGGCAAGCGTCAGCGCAAACAAAAGGCTTGTAGAAAATTCATGATAATGAAGAAAGTTGATGGTAAAGATGACTACAAAGGCAAGCAGGCCGAATAGAGCCAGCTTGTTGACAAGCCGGCCTACCTGTACCTGCAGCACTGTTTTATTCAATAACTGATCTTCTACCAGGCGCCCTATCTGGACCAACTGTGTGTTATTGCCCGTAGCGGTGACCATAGCGAGACAACTGCCTGAATTGATCAGCGTGCCCTGATATATTTCCTTGTTTTCGTTGGAAGAGGTTTTTGCAACAGGAACGGATTCTCCTGTCAATATGGCTTCATTGACAGTAAAATCATTTGCCTGAAGGATGATGCCGTCTGCAGGAATTTTTTTGCCTTCTTCAAGCAGCATGATATCGCCTGGTACAAGCTCTCTGGAATGAATGATCATTTGCTTTCCATCCCGGACAACTGTGACTTCCGGGGAAGTCATTTCCTTTAATGCGTGTATAGCTTTTGAACTGCGTACTTCCTGGTAAAATCCTATGGTGAACACGATGAGAGTGGCAACCAGCATCATGAACCCCTCGGGGTTCTTACCAAGGATGAAATACAGGCTGCAAGCTATAATGAGCAGGATCGACATTGGCTCTTTTATAAAAGAGACCAATAGCTTTAACGAGCGGAAACGCTTATTCCGGCTGAATTCATTTTTGCCATATTTCTCCTGCAATTGCTGGATCGAACTGCTTGATAACCCACTTAGGCCGGATAGCGCTTCTGCAATGGACGACATACATATATTTTAGGGGTAAATGTATAAAAATGCCGATGCCAATTTATCCATGTTGCTGCGGCAGCCAAATGATCTGTTGCAAAGGTAAGGTTGATTTTGATCAGGCTACAGGGGGTGGGCGGATATGCATCCAAATCATCCGGCCTGCTGACGCGGATCATTGCTACAGCAACTACTATTTTGTCTTTTTGTATTAAAAGATCGCTTTGGAACTCAAATGGCTGATATTCTTATTTACCGGTACTGCCTTGTGGCGGACGGCAAATGATCTTCATCAAACTCCGGTGTCTGTAACACAGCCAGTGCAGCAGATATCCATTTATCTCACTTTTGATGATGGCCCGATGACAGGTAGCGGGTTCCTGGATTCGCTGACAGCTACTGACAGTATACCTGTCGATGTTTTCCTGATCGGGGCGCAGTTGGAGAGGGATGAAAAGGTAAAAAGGATCTTTCAGCAATATCAGAACAACTCTTTCATTGAAATAGCCAACCACAGTTATTCCCACGCTTCAGGACATTACCGGATGTTTTATTCATGCCCGGAGAAAGTTGTCGGGGACATATTGATGAACGAAAAACTACTTAGGCCGGAAAATAATTTTGTAAGGTTGCCTGGCCGTAATACCTGGCGGATAGCCAACAGAAAAAGAACTGACCTCATCGATGCGGATCCATCAGCTGACTCTCTTTCAAAACTCGGGTTTCAATTAATTGGCTGGGATATGGAATGGCGTTTCGATTCCACATTGCAGCAGTATTTCTCTGCGGAGAGAATGATTACCTGTGTAAGGAGCAGCGCCTGGGGAAATGTATTTGAAAAAGGCCATGTGGTGATCTTATGCCACGACTGGATGCTGCCTGATCCTTATTTCCGGGAACAATTGATCCTGTTTGTTAAAATGGTGAGGGCAAAAGGAATCGCAGAGTTTTCGCATTTGAATAAATACCCCGGTATCAAAGCATGTGCAGGCCCGGTTCTCATTGTTCACCATAAATCATGAATTTTCAAACTATGCAAAACGGATCTCTATATCAAAGAATCTTGAAAAGCTGGAGACGCTTCCGCTTTGAGATCTCCAGTTTTGCCCTGATCGTACTTGGCGTGTGGCTTATCTGGAAGCTGTCTCATAAACCGTTTGTGCAGGACTGGATAGTATATGTGATCGTTCTTTGGTGTATTGCGTTGGCGTTGCACTTATTGAGGATTATCTACCTGATAAGAAAAACAAGGAAAAAGTAATTAAACTCTTCTTATATGAAAAGCATGATCGTTTATCAAGGCAGATATGGTGCCACTCAGCAATATGCAGAATGGCTGCATCAAAAACTTGCTCTCAGCCTGTTAACAACGACGACATGCGGCGAAGATCAGCTGAAAGATACAGAACTGGTGGTAATGGGATCGAGCGTCTATATCGGGAAACTGGAGATCTCCAGCTGGGTTAAGCAGCATTCTGCTACGTTGCGGGGTAAAAAACTGGTATTATTTGTAGTGAGTGGTACGCCAAAAGATCAAACTGAAAAGCTCAGGCAGTATGTAAGGTCTTCTCTCCCTGACTTTATTGCGGAGAAATGCGATGTCTATTATCTTGACGGCCGCCTGGTCTTTAATAAGCTTTCACGCAAAGACAGGTTTATGCTGCGCATGGGTGCGCTTTTTGCTGGTAAAGTGAATGGTCGTAAAATGCTTGCAGGCTATGATGGCGTTAAAGAAGAAAACCTGGCAGATATGTATCAGCACCTGGAAGAAATATTGTATCAGTACGCCTTATAAATTTAATCCATTGTTCACCATTAATTTAATGAAATATGAAAGCGGTAAACAGGTCCATTTTCAGCTACCTGCAGATTTTCCTTCGTTTCAATACACATCTTTCCATATTTCTTGTTGTATTGCCCATTTTATGGCTTGTGCAATACATTGAACGGGATGTCTGGGGGCCCGAATGGCTAATTGTTATCTCCATTGTTTGGGGAAGTGTGCTGTTGGTACATTTTCTTGTTTCGTGGTGGAAATTGCGCATAAAAAGAAATCAGAACCGATAAATTTTTATATCAATGTATACATATAAGACCGCTGAAGATGCTGTAAGAGTGATAAAGTCAGGCGACCGTGTTTTCCTGCATGGAAGTGCTGCAACGCCAACTGTGCTGATCAAAGCCATGCAGGCCAGGTACCGGGAATTGAAGAACGTTGAACTGGTCAGCATCACCAATCTCGGGGATAATAATTTTAATGAGCCGGTTGTCAGGGAAAGTTTCTTTTTCAATGCACTGTTTGTCAGCGCCAATACACGGGCAGTAGCCAATAGTTCCTATGGTGACTATGTGCCTTTGTTCCTTAGCCAGATACCAGGGCTTTTCAGAAATAAGATTTTCCCTATTGATGTTGCGCTTATACAGGTTTCACCGCCGGATGCTCATGGTTACTGTTCGTTAGGCACTTCAGTTGATATCGCACTGGCTGCAGTGGAAACGGCAGCTTTCGTGATCGCACAGGTAAACAGTCGTATGCCGCGGACAGCAGGAGATGGTTTTGTGCATGTGAGCAAGATCAATACGCTGGTGAAATGCGATACAGAGCTGCCTGAGCTGGATTATTCCTCAGCGGCATCGGTCATCAGTGAAAAGATCGGTCATAATGTAGCCAGCCTTGTTGAGGATGGTGCAACTCTCCAGTTGGGCATTGGATCAATACCTGACCAGGTTTTGAAGAATCTTTATGGTCATAAGAATCTTGGGCTTCACACGGAAATGATGAGTGATGGAGTGATCGATCTTATTGAAAAGAATATCATCAACAACCGGTTTAAAAAAAATAGCCCGGGGCAGTCTGTTACAAGTTTCCTGACCGGTACACGCCGCCTGTACGATTTTGTGGATGATAATCCATCCATTAAAGTTATGGACATCAGTTACGTGAACGACATCAGTGTGATCAGGCAGAACCCAAAGGTTACAGCGATCAACAGCGCGATAGAGGTGGACCTGACCGGCCAGGTATGTGCTGATTCGATCGGCACTTATCAGTATTCAGGCATCGGCGGCCAGATGGATTTTATGCAGGGTGCTGCATTGTCTGAAGGAGGAAAACCGATCATTGCTTTGCCTTCTATCACATCAAAAGGGCTTTCCAGGATCGTTCCTTTTTTAAAAGAAGGGGCAGGCGTGGTTACCACACGCGGTCATATACACTGGGTGGTCACAGAATATGGCATGGTAAACCTTTACGGAAAGAACCTCAGGCAACGTGCTATGGCATTGCAGAGTATCGCACATCCACAGCACAGGGAATACCTTGACAGGATGATCGCGAAACGGTTCCGCCTTGAGCAACCGGGTGTTTATATTTCGAAGAGTGATACAGCGATCCAGCCGGTGTATTAAAGTGATTGGGGATACGGGCTGGGGAAAAAACTAAACGAACTAATAATTTTCCGATGGATGCTCCCTTTCGGTTCCCATATACTGTCGACCCTGCTTATTCCAAAAAGGTCGCTTATTTCTGCATGGAGTTTGGCATTCATCAGCCATTGAAAACTTATGCAGGGGGGCTTGGGTATCTGGCCGGTTCACAAATGCGCGGTGCGTTTGCCTTAAAGCAAGCCGTGATCGGTATCGGGATACTTTGGAAGTATGGCTATTATGACCAGGTCAGGAAGCAGGACCAGACAATGGATGTTCTTTTCCAGGAAAAAGTGTACGGCTTTCTGGAGAAAACCGATATGCGTTTTACTATCCGGGTGTCGGGACATGAAGTATTTGTGACAGCGTATTATCTTCCTCCGAAAGTGTTTAATACAGCCCCCGTTTTTTTCCTGAGCACAGACATTCCTGAGAACGATTACCTCTCGAGAACGATCTGCCATAAATTATATGATTCAAATCCGGAGTCAAAAATAGCTGCGGCCATCTTGTTAGGGCAGGGTGGTGCCAGGCTGTTGGAGCAACTTAACTGGCAGCCTGATGTGTATCATTTGAATGAATCGCATGGGATGCCCCTTGCTTTTTATTTATACAGTAAGTACGGAGGCCTGGAAGAAGTGAGGCGCAGGCTGGTTTTTACTAATCACACCTGCGAAGCTGGCGGTAATGAAAAGAATTCCATATCGCTGCTGGCTAAGATGGGATTTTTCGGAGCAATCGATCCTGCTGAAATTAAACGGTTCATACAGGTAGACAACGAAATGCTGGATAATACATCCGCAGCATTGCAGATGGCAGGTATCGCCAATGGTGTTTCCCGGATACATGCAACGGTATTACAACGTTGGTGGAATGCTGTTCCCGGAGCTTGCAGGATCATATCCATTACTAACGCGCAGGATTTTACATACTGGCATGATGAACAGATGTACAAGGCTGTAGCCGGTAATGACCAGGCTGCGTTCATTCAAAGAAAAAAGGAAGCTAAAAAACTTTTATTTGAGGAAGTGGCAGATCAAACCGGAGAGATGTATGATCCGGATGTCTGTACCATTGTATTTGCCAAGCGGTTTGCTAACTATAAAAGGGCAGAGTTACTATTATCCAATATGGACCGGTTTCAGCATATTGTCAGCAATAGTACGCGGCCGGTACAACTCATTTGGGCAGGAAAGCCTTATCCCATGGATTTTCCGGCGATTGCCTTATTTAACAGGATCGTCAATATCTGCAAAACGTTTACGAATTGCTCTGTGCTTGTTGGTTATGAAATGAAACAGTCCAGGCTGCTGAAGGGCGGCGCAGATATCTGGCTTAATGTTCCCAGGATGGGCCATGAAGCGTCCGGCACCAGTGGAATGTCTGCAGCCATGAACGGAGCGTTGAACGTATCCATGCCCGATGGGTGGTTCCCGGAGTTTGCAAGGGATAAGATCAATAGTTTTGTTATTCCGCCAGCGGATCCAATGCTGCAGGACCATGAGCAGGACGAAAGGGATGCCAGTACTTTGTATGATCTGCTGGAGAAGGAGGTCATACCGCTGTATTATGATGCACCGGACAAATGGATAGCTATGGCAGAGCAGGGAATGAAAGATATCAGCCCTGCTTTTGACAGTCAAAGAATGATGAAAGAATATTATGAGCTGTTATATAATCACTAAAATATTCAGGCAGGAGTTTCAATAGCCGGTCAGGATTTTACGGATAACTGTCTCTCTGCTGTCTTTATATTTTCAATCCCTTTTAAAAGTGCATCAGGATTAAAAGAGATGCTTGAAATCCCTTCTTCTACAAGAAACTGTGCAAAGGCCGGTATATCGCTCGGAGCCTGTCCGCATAGCCCGATCTTTATTCCTGCATGTTTTGCCTTTTGAATCACAGTAGCGATCATCTGTTTTACAGCAGGGTCCTGTTCATTGAAAATATGATTGATGATCGCAGAGTCTCTGTCCACTCCCAGTACAAGTTGAGTAAGATCATTGGAGCCTATAGAAAATCCATCAAACATAGCGGCAAATTCTTCCGCCAGTAATACATTGGACGGTATCTCCACCATCATGTAAATCTCCAGGGTGTTGTCGACATTCCTGTTCAGTCCATACGCGCGCATGGTAGAGATCACCTGTTTAGCCTCATCAAGTGTACGGCAGAATGGGATCATCACTTTTACATTGGTCAAACCCATTTTTTCGCGTACCCGCTTAATGGCAGCACATTCCAGCTCAAATCCTTCCCGGTAATATTCGCTGTAATAACGGGACGCCCCTCTGAAGCCAAGCATCGGGTTTTCTTCTTTGAGTTCAAATGCAGCACCACCGGTCAGATTTGCATATTCATTTGTTTTAAAATCGCTTGTCCGGACTATCACATCTTTCGGATAAAAGGCTGCAGCAATTGTTGCGATACCCTGCGAAAGCTTGTCAACGAAATATTCTTTTTTGTCGCTGTAGCCAACTGTTAGCTTTGCCAGCTTTTTCCTGACCTCTTCATCCTGTAATTGATCATAGCGGACCAATGCCATGGGGTGGACCCTGATCGCATGAGTGATGATAAACTCCATACGCATCAGGCCAATCCCATCGTTAGGGTAAAAAGAGAGTTTGAACGCCTGGTCCGGATCACCAAGGATCATCATTGCTTCTGTAGCTGCCGGCCTGGTGATGCCTGCCAAATCAATATCATTAGTGGAATAGGGGAGAGATCCTTCATATACATGACCTGTTTTTCCTTCACTGCAGCATACAGTGATGATATCACCATCCTTTATTAAAGAGGTTGCATTACTGCATCCGACCAATGCCGGTACACCCAATTCGCGGGCAACTATAGATGCATGGCTGGTCCTTCCACCTTTATCTGTAATAATAGCTGCTGTTCTTTTCAACACCGGGTCCCAGTCCGGACTGGTAATGCTGGTTACAAGTATTTCGCCGGCATTTATTTTATCAGCATCTGCTGGTGACAGGATCACCCGCGCAATGCCGGTTGCGATCTTTTCTCCAACAGCATTGCCTTCCACAATTGCCCGGCCTTTCCGGAGAAGCTTATATTCTGTAATATGATGCGGGTCCTGGTTGGAATGTACGGTTTCCGGTCTTGCCTGAACAATGAACAGGCCACCTGAAACCCCATCTTTTGCCCATTCAATATCCATGGGTTTTCCATAGTGGTCTTCAATTATCAGGCACCAGTTGGCCAGTAGATATATCTCTTCCTCATTAAGTGTAAATGCCGCCCTTTTCTCCTCAGGTGTTTCAATATTGACAGTAGATGTTGGATCATTAGGGTCAGCAGCCTGTTTGTAGATCATGGTCAAAGCTTTTTCGCCAAGCTTTTTCTGGATGAGTGCTTTCTGCTTATTCCGCAGAGTTGGTTTGAATACAAGATATTCGTCGGGGTTGACGACACCCTGCACGATATTTTCACCCAGCCCCCATACACCACTGATGGAGATCACATCGGGAAATCCTGACTCCGGCTCAAGGGTGAAAGCGACACCTGAACACGCGAGATCACTTCTTACCATTTTCTGAATACCGACCGAAAGAGCAACTTTTTCATGGGCAAAACCATTGTCTTCCCTGTATTTAATGGCCCTGTCTGTGTAAAGAGAAGCAAAGCATTGCTGCACTGCCTTCAGCACATTCTGCTCACCCGTAATGTTGAGATAGGATTCATGTTGCCCTGCAAAACTTGCTTGAGGCAGATCTTCAGCAGTAGCACTGCTGCGAACAGCCACAGTGCTGGCGTTGTTGCTGTCAAGATGGTGATAAGCATTGAGGACCGACTGGATGAGATCATCCGGAAGTTTTGCTTCCAGTAGTAATTTTCTTGCTGATGCACCGATCGATGCAAGATTTTGAAACGAAGGCCGATCCAGTTTTTGCATAAGCTGATGCAATGGCTGGTGCAGCGAATTAGCTGCAAGGAAATGGTTAAATGCCTGTGCTGTTACAGCAAACCCTTCAGGAACGGCAACACCTTTGCCGGAAAGACGGGCATACATTTCTCCAAGGGAAGCATTCTTGCCACCAACAATGGCTACGTCGTTGATTGAAATTTCAGTAAATGGGAGAATATTATTATTCATATAATATCAGTTGATGAATGTATCAATAAACATGAATCTGATGCCTTAAAAATAAGTGTCAAGTTAATCGTTGAATCATTTCTGTTTGTTGATGGGCATCAGACCTGTTCGTGATATTCGTCATCGTGCCTGTGGATATATTCCTCCCGATTCAAATCAGACAGGAAACTGACTGTAGTCATCTATTATTGCAATTAAAATTCATTGTTTTGAACAAAACATCGTTATGGTCGGGAAACTTGATTTACAGCAAATGGAGCAATTACTTAGCAAGCAGTTAGTAGGCAGGTTGGGGTGTCATGCGAATGGCACAACCTATGTTGTTCCTATCAGTTACGCTTATAAAGACGGTTATATCTATTGTCATACAATGGAAGGGTTAAAGATTTCCATACTCCGTAAAGAGCCCCGGGTATGCTTCCAGGTAGACAATACAAAAGATCTTTCCAACTGGCAAAGCGTAATATGCTGGGGAGAGTTTGAAGAATTGAAAGGCCATGCAGAAAAAAGGGATGCTTTGTCCATTCTAAATGCCCGTCAATTCCCCATGGTCCCGACAGAAAAAATGCAGATCAATACAGAGTGGCCTTTTGTTGATTCCAACACCGACGATATTCAGGGTATTTTTTTCCGGATCAGGATCGATGATAAGACCGGTCGTTATGAAGATTCCGGCAGCAGCGGTTCCCTTACAAATTAGATCGCTGCGGAATTTGTTTTAAAAGCATGTATACATCCTGTGGTTCACAAAGTCTGCTTCCTTCATTCAGTGTCGCGGCCGTTCCACAGGCTATACCCAACCGTAATGCTTCTGAAAGAGCATAATTTCTTGTAAGTCCCAACAGGATGCCTGCTACCATGCTGTCTCCTGCGCCAACTGTGCTTTTGCGTTTCACCGGGGGAGCGGCAACCATTTCTGAGTGATCGGCTGTTACTAACATGGCCCCACGCTCACCCATTGATATGATCATGGCTTCGCATTTGCCTGAAGCCATGATCTGACGGGCAGTTATTTCAATTTCATTGTCCTGGATAAAAGACTTGCCAGCCAGAGCTGCCAGTTCGCCCAGATTTGGTTTGACCAGGAACACGCCAGACTGAATAGCCTGTTGTAATGAGATCCCTTTTGTATCAACAATAAACTTCGCTTTCTTTTTCTCCGCAATGACTGATAACCGGGCCATCATATTTGTATCGATATTGTCCGGCAAACTTCCACTTACAACCAGGAATGCCAGTGATGGAATGTCTTCGATCAGTTTAATCAGTTCTTCAGATTGTGATAATGTGATGGGAACGGCGGCCATACCGAGCCTGTACTGCTTACCGGACGCTGTTTCAGCGATTACAATATTTTCCCGCGTTTGGATCTGTGTGGCTACAGTAAGAAAAGGGACTTTTTCAATAAGCAGCATCTCTTCCAGGAATTTTCCCGTATAGCTGCCAGAAGGGAATACTGCTGTTGCATCAATATTGAAACGACGAAGTACCCGTGCAATATTAACACCGCCACCTCCGGGATCGAGCTGTACATGACCACATTTCAGTTTCCGGTCGGGAATTAGTTGCTCAACAAAAATTGTTTTATCGATACAGGGACTGAAGGTGATGGTGACAACAGTGGGCATAACAATATTTTGCGAAAAGTTAGCGATTGCCCGTTCCTGCATAGCTGATGAAACCGGATAAATGATATGATCATTATCATATTTTCAACGGGCGAAAGCACGTAGTATATGTTGGGTTAAGTTAATGTATCGTAAATTCCAAAGACCGAATCCATTTTTTTAATACTTTTATCGCTATGCGAAGGGTCGTTCCGGGAAAATCATTTCTTCATCAGCTCTCACTTTGGTGCCTGTATGCAGCTTTTTTTGCAGTGCAGCTCCATTTCAGGTATGCTGTTGTTCCTTCAGACCCTATGACGGTCCAGCCGGAACTTACCAAGGCCGGCGAAACAAAACCCCAATCGGCGTCCATCGTTGATGAAAGAGATGGTACCGTAAAGTTTCAGGGGCATCTGAACAAACGGTATTTTCCCACCAACTGTCCTTTACTGACTCCTTCCGTTATCCTTTCCGAAAGAGAAGGGTTTGTTATTGCTACAGATTATAGAAGGGATATTGCCTCACCCATTATAAAACGGCATTATCATATCCAGGATCAGCGCGGTCCTCCCTTTGCCGCTTAAGTTTCTACATCACTGCTTTTAACCCTGATCACCGGCATTCTGCAGAATGCCGGAAACCGCCTGCTTTTCGGCAAGGCGTAAATCTAATTTATTGATATGTTTATCAGCTATCGTTGCATTAGTGCATTTGCGCTATTGCTGTTCCTTTGTCTGTCTGCTAAAGGACAGGTAAAAAGCCTTCCGCTTAAAGATCTTTTATCAGCCGTCAACCATTATTCTCCTTCCTTGCAAACAGATTCTGTTGCCATTACCATCAGGGAGGCGCAGGAAGTGGCAACAAAAGCCAGCCGGCTCCCATCGCTTCGCCTGAACTACCAGGTGGATGCAGGAACAAATAATAATTTACCGGGAGGATATTTTGCCAACGGCATCGTGCCCGGAAATTCGAGAGTGCGGATAGAAGGCAGTACCAGCACAGCCCTTGGCGACTTGGGTATCGCAGGATTTGACTGGGAGGTTTATAATTTTGGAAAATTCGATGCAGAAAAGAAAGCAGCCCATGCTGATGTGGAAGTAGAGCGTGCAAGGTTTGCCAGAAGTAAATATGAAGTGCAGGCGTATGCGATCAGCAATTATCTCCAGTTGTTAAGGCTGCAAAACCTTCTCAATATTCAATCACTGAATATTGATCGCAATAAAGAGATCCGGCAATCCATTCAATCGCTGGCAAGGAGCGGCATTATTGCAGGAGTTGATACCAGTATTGCAGAAGCAGAACTGTCCAAGTCAAGATTGAATTACCTGGAGCTTACCAGCCAGTTCAGGCAGGTACAATTATCACTATCGGCCATCAGCGGTCTGAAGCCGGATGCAATACAGCCGGATACCAGTTTTGCAGTACAATTGGCACAGTATTATAATCGCGGTCAACTGCAGGAAATGGATACAATGGCTCATCCTGCCATTAATTTTTACCGGTCTGCTTATAATAACAGCCTGGTCAGGGAAGAGCTGATCAGGAAAATCTATAATCCCAAAATATCCGTACAGGCTGCACTATGGGCCCGTGGTTCCAGCATCAGTGCTGCGGATGAATTCAGGGAGTTTTCTAAAGGACTTGGTTTTGAAAGAGGTAATTACCTGGTCGGGGTTGGTGTTACCTACAACATTTTTGATGCGAAAAGAAAAAGGCTGCAATTAAATACACAGAAGGCCAATACGAATTATGCAGCTAAAGAACTGGAAGAGCAAACTTCTTTGCTGAACTTAAGCATAGAACAGGCAAATTCAGCATTGCAGATAGCACAGGAGCGGCTGCAGGAGATACCGCATCAACTGGAAGCGGCTCAGGCTGCCTACCGTCAAAAACTTTCACTGTATAAAAATGGCCTTACCAATATTGTGGACCTCAATGCCGCATTAAGCATCCTATACCGTGCTGAAACGGATTTTACAAATGCCAATTATAGCTACTGCAAAGCCTTGCTTCAAAAAGCAGTGAACGAAAACCAGGTGGATGCTCTTTTAAATGCAATAAAATAAGATAAACATGTCATTAGTCTCATCGGCCCTGAAAAGACCTATTGCAACAATGGTTATCACAGGCAGCCTTTTATTGTTTTCCGTACTGACCGCATTGAAAATACCGATAGATATTTTTCCCAAATTGAACCTGCCTACCATTTATGTTATTGAATCGTATGGCGGCATGTCTGCCCAGCAAATGGAAGGGTTCTTCTCTACAAGGCTGCAGGACCAGTTCCTGTATGTAAATGGTATAAAAAATATTACTGCCAAAAACATACAGGGGTTGACCATGCTTAAGCTGAGCTTCTATGAAAATACCGATATGGCAGAAGCATCTGCGCAAGTGGCCTTGCAGGTGAACAGGGCAATGAAATTCTTTCCGCCAGGTGCTTTGCCGCCTCAGGTGGTAAGGTTCGACGCATCATCGCTGCCGGTTGGTCAATTGGTGATCTCCGGGAAATCCCGCAGCCTTAAAGAAATATATGACCTGGCTGCTACCCGGGTGCGGCCTGCATTCGCCTCTATTCCCGGGCTTTCAGCACCTCCTCCGTTCGGTGCCAATTCGAGGGCCATCACGATCAATGTTGATCCGAATAAGCTGAGAAGCTATAATCTTACAGCTGATGAAGTGGTGAGTGCATTGGCAAAATTCAATGTGATGTCGCCATCGGGAAACCTGCGACTGGATAATTCAATGTACCTGACAACGATCAATACCCTGATAAAAGATGTGGATGGCTTTGGAGATATACCTGTTGTATCGAAGAACGGGGTGCCTGTACTGATCAAAGATATCGCGAGGGTTGCCGATGCGGCCGATATCACGGTTGATTATGCACTGATCAATGGTAAGCGTTCAGTGTATATTCCCGTTGTAAAAACAGCAGATGCTTCAACCTGGGAGGTTGTCAAGAGCCTGAAGAATAAATTACCCGAAATGCAGGGCCTGCTGCCGGATGATGTAAAGCTTACCTATGAGTTTGATCAGTCAGTGTTTGTTGTTAACGCAGTTAGAAGCCTTATCTCTGAAGGCCTGCTGGGAGCTTTGCTTACGGGATTGATGGTATTGTTATTCCTGCGCGACCTGCGCAGCAGTCTTATTGTGATCATCACCATTCCTGTATCCATTCTCATTGGCTTGTTGCTGCTTGGCTTATTCGGGCAAACGATCAATATCATGACGCTTAGCGGACTTGCCCTGGCAATTGGTATCCTCGTTGACCAGTCGACCGTAACGATCGAAAACATACATCAGCATCTCGAAATGGGAAAGAACAAGCGGCTGGCTATTTTCGATGCCTGCAGGGAAGTCGCTTTTCCGCTCTTGCTGATCCTGCTGTGCATCCTCGCTGTTTTCGCCCCGTCTTTCCTGATGACGGGTGTTCCCAAAGCCATGTTCCTGCCGCTTTCCTTATCGATCGGTTTTACGATGATCGTTTCCTATATCGCAGCGCTTACGATTGTTCCGATACTTTCCAACTGGATGATCAAAGCGGATAAATATCAATACCATCATGGTGCGCTGCATGCCCATGCAGGGCAGGCGCTGGATCCGGCAGAAGTAAAACAGGTGAACAAACATTTGAAGGAAGAATTAAAAGAGCCCGCTAAAAACGATTTTTTTGAAAGGATTAAAATAGGTTACATGAATGTTCTTCAAAAGAACATGCCCAGGAAAAAATGGATACTGCCGCTCTATTTTATAATCGCTATCGGACTGGCGGCTGTTTGTTTTTTATCCATAGGCAAGGATATGATGCCGAAGATCAATAACGGGCAATTCCAGATACGGATCAAAGAGCCGGACGGAACAAGGCTTGAACGGACAGAGGATAAAGTGAGGCAGGTGCTTAAAATAATTGACACTACCGTTAATCATAATGTATCCATAAGCTCTACTTATGTAGGACTGATACCAAGCAGCTATGGATCAAGCAACCTGTATATCTTCAACACCGGCACGCATGAAGCCGTGATACAGGTCAATCTGAACCGCGATTATCATGTGAATACGGATGAACTGAAAGAAGCGTTACGCAAGAATATCAGCCATAGCCTGCCGGGGCTCCGCATTAGTTTTGAACCGATCGATCTCACAGAAAAGATCATGAGCCAGGGTGCTTCCACGCCGATCGAAGTGCGTGTGGCCGGCAAGGATATTAAAGAGATTGAAGATTATGCCCGCAAGGTGGTGACAAAGTTCAGCGCCATTCCTTTTTTGCGGGATGTTCAGATCGCACAGCCGCTGAAGTTCCCAGTTGTTACGATCAGTATTGACCGTATCAAAGCTGCACAATTAGGACTGAATGTGCAGGATATTGCCCGGTCGGTTACAGCCAGCACTTCATCGAGCCGGTTTACTGAAAAGAATCAGTGGCTGGATGAAACGAAAGCATATACCTACCAGGTGCAGGTACAGGTACCGGAATATGTAATGAATACGATGGATGAACTCCGGGAAATCCCTTTGGTGAAGGGGCAGTCAAGTCCTGTTCTCGGTGATATCGCCACTTTTAATACCAGTTATGTTCCGGGTGAATATGACCGTAGCGGCCCAAGACGGTTTTTAACGGTGAGTGCCAATATTCATAAAAAAGATCTTGGCGCCGCCACTGCTGCAATAGAACATGCATTAAAGGGCCTGGATGCTCCACCCAAAGGAATGAAAGTGGAGATCAAAGGAATGTCCAGCCTGTTGATTGAAACGCTGAGCAGTTTGCAAACAGGATTATTGTTTGCAATACTGGTAATGTTTCTTTTACTGGCAGCCAATTATCAATCATTCAAACTTTCGCTTACAGTATTGTCAACGATCCCTGCCGTGATAGCCGGCTCCCTGGTCCTGTTACTTGTTACGGGTTCCACGCTCAATCTGCAATCGTACATGGGCATGATCATGTCGGCCGGTGTGTCGGTAGCCAATGCCATCCTGATCGTGACGAATGCGGAAAGCCTGCGGTTGAATTACAGGGATGCTACAAAAGCTTCAGTGATGAGTGCTTCCATAAGGTTGCGGCCTATCCTGATGACAAGCTTTGCCATGATCGCCGGAATGGTGCCCATGGCTTTGGGAATGGGAGAAGCGGGTGAGCAATCAGCGCCGCTTGGCCGGGCAGTGATCGGAGGATTGGCTGCTTCCACGCTGGCAGCTTTGTTCATACTGCCTCATGTATTTGCATGGACCCAGCGCAAGGCGAAGCTTCACACTGTTTCCCTTTTACCTGATGAGAATGAAAATGAATTTTCCAACTGATCAATAAAAAGCACATCATGAAATATATCGTTTTATTTATTGTTGTCCCCGTTATCCTGCTGTCTGCCTGCAATAATGATCAAAAGCCGGTAGAGCTTTCCAAAAAGGCAACAGCTTCCAGCGAGAGCAAGTATGAGATCGGCAAAGTGGTGGAGCAACCACTGGCCAGTTATGTAAGATTACCAGGACAGCTTAAGCCGTTTGAAGAAGTCAATATCTATGGTAAAGTAAATGGCTTTGTGAAAGATGTTTTGGTGGATAGGGGTACGGTAGTAAGAAAAGGGCAGGTGCTGGTGACACTGGAAGCGCCGGAGTTGCGTTCACAGTTGCAATCTGCCATGTCAAAATTTGTGCATGCGCAGGAGAATGCAGCAGCCAGTAAAGAAAAGTACAGGAGATTGAAAGAAGCAGCAAAGGAGGCGGGGGCAGTAGCGCCGCTGGACCTCGATATCGCTTTATCGCGAATGAAAGCTGATGACGCTATTGTGATGTCTGAGAAATCGAATGTTGAATCCATGAGTAACATCGAGAGCTATCTTACTATCACAGCTCCATTCAATGGTGTGATCGTGCAAAGGAATGTTTCATCCGGTGCCCTGGTAGGGCCGGGAAGTAAATCAAATGATCAACCGATGCTCGTGTTGCAATACCTGGAGAAACTTAGATTGGAGGTTTATATACCGGAAGCATACGTGGATAAAGTGGATCTGAGGAGTCCGGTATTATTTGTCTTTACGGCAATTCCAGGTCGTGAACATAAGGCAACGATCAGCCGGTCTGCAAACACATTGACGAATATGCGGTCGGAAGCGATCGAGATCGATATTAGTAATAATGATCAGCAATTGAAGCCGGGGATGTATGCTGAGGTGAAGATCCCTTTACTATCTGAATCAAAATCACTGCTGATCCCCAACAATGCAATAGTGAGGTCAACTGAGCGCCAGTATGTGATTGCCATCAGGGATGGTAAGGCAAAATTTGTTGCTATCCAGGAGGGGCTCCGTGCAAAGGATTCTACAGAAGTGTTTGGCGAACTGGCAGATGGAGATGAAGTGCTGTTGCATGCGACTGATGAAATAAAAGAAGGTACAGAGATTAAATAACCATCGCCGGCCGGGAGGATACTCCGGTCAGCGTCACAGCTAAACAATCAAATATGAAAAGTACTTTAATTATTGCCATGGTGTTGGCATGCTGTGCAGTACAGGCTCAGAATAACAAACCGGAGTTTCCGGATAACGGTGTTTATCTGAAAGATTCGGATTATGTGCTGCACAGGATTACCAGTGGATTTAGCAGGGGAAAACGGTATAAAATAATTGATAACAAGCGAGATTATCTTATTGTAAAAAGAGATACCACGGAGCAAAAATTCTTTTTGGATGAGATATGGGGATACCGAAAGAATGGTATAGACTGGAGGGTGTGCAATGGCGAATGTTACCAGGTGGATTATACCGGTAAAGTATGTATTTATGAAATTCCTGGTAATGGTGTTGGGGAAGGCACCCGAACGTTTTATTATTTCAGCTCCGCTTTATCAAGCCCTGTTCATGACATCACGAAGAAGAACTTAATAAACGTATTTCATGATAATGTCCCTTTTGCAAACAAAATCAAACAGATGCCTTTAACTAGGTCGATCTTTAAGAGAGATAAAGCAACAGGGAATTTTGTTTTTGTAAAATGGTTATGATTCTTATGGCTCACCATAACCGATTAACATAATGAGCGTAACATGCTTCCCCGGAAATAAGCAGTGTTAATTTTAGATAAAATCAGTCTGCAATCAGTTAAAATATGTAAAGCGGGTGTGCATTTTAAAAATGTAATTTTAATTAGTCAATTAGACAATTATTATTGATGCATAGATAACCCGGGATAATATTGATTATCCTGCATTGTATGCCTCTACATTATTAACTACCTAATCAAACTGCTTATGCGACTACCATTGTCAAAATGGAAGGGTGGCACTCTATTGCTTTGCCTGAACCTCTTTATGCGGAAATCCTCCGTCTGTTTCCTGCTGATTTTTTCTTTTCTGTTACAGATCAACGCTCAATCCCAACCTGCCCAGGTGAAGATCACCGGCCAGGTAAGCTCTGATGATGGTAAACCCATGCAGGGCGTAACTGTGCAGTTGAAAGAAAGCTTTATCAGCACCATCACCAATGCAGAGGGAAGCTTTACTATTATGGTACCTGTAAAGAACAGCGGTATCCTGGTTTTTACCAATGTCGGGTATGCTGATAAAGAAATTAATATTAACAGTTCAACAGCAGCATTGAGTATCCGGCTGAGCCCGGTTGATAAATCGCTGGATGAAGTAATTGTTGTTGGTTATGGAAAACAGAAAAAGGCTACGCTTACCGGTTCTGTTACCCAGATCAATACCGATGAAATAAAACAAAGCAGTTCTGTAAATATTTCCAATTCTCTTGCCGGTCGCATGCCCGGCATTATTGCCAACAACAGGAGTGGGGAACCGGGTGCAGACGGTTCCTCCATTTTGATCAGGGGCGCGGGAACCACAGGTAATGCCAGCCCCTTATACGTTATTGATGGTGTAGCCAACCGGAGTGGTTTTGAAAGATTGAACCCGAATGATATTGAAAGCATCAGTATACTGAAGGATGCTTCTGCAGCTATCTATGGTGCGCAGGCTGCTAATGGCGTTATACTGGTAACCACGAAAAGGGGTAAAAGTGGTAAGCCTACTATCAACTATGATGCAAATTTTGGTCTATCACAACCCACCCGTGTTCCTAAACTGGTAAGCTCTTATGAATACGCACTTTTCAGAAATGAGAAAGATGCGCGTCAGAATGCCGGTTCTCCTACATTTTCGCCGGAGCAGATCCAAAAATATAAAGATGGGTCTGACCCGCTTAATTATCCCAGTACTGACTGGTACGACGAAGTGTTGAAACCTCTGACTCCTCAAACCCAGCATTCGCTTTCTGTTTCCGGTGGCTCAGACAGGGTAAAATATTTTATGTCGGGCGGTTACACTTACCAGGATGCATTTTACAGGAAATCGGCTACCAACTACAGGCAGTATAACCTTCGGATGAATATAGACGCACAGGTTACCAAACTGCTCAAACTGTCGCTTGATGTTGTTGGCCGTAATGAATACAGGAAGTATGCGCCAGCCGGTTCGGATTATATATTCCTTTCCATATTAGGCAGCTATCCGGGCCTTTCACCTTTTTATCCTAATGGATTGCCTGTGGCCGGTATTGAAGGCCCTAATCCTTTGCAACTGGCACAGGGCTATGATGGATACAGGAAAGCTGTTAATAATTCCATTCAGACCCTGGCTTCTTTTGAACTCAAACTTCCTTTTATTACACAGGGACTGTCATTGTCTGGTTTTGCTGCACATGATTTTGCTTTTTATAATGGCAAATCATTCTCAAAACCTTTTGATCTGTACAGGTATGACAGCACCAATAAAGAATATATTAATGTAAGCGATATACTGCTTAGTGATCCTTCCATTTCTCAGAATTACGGAAGCAGTTTGCTGAAAACTTATCACCTGAAGCTGAACTATGAAAAACGCTTTGGCGACCATCGTATCAATACATTTGTAGCTGTTGAACAAAGTGATTATTACAATGAAGGCATCAATGCGTCCCGTTCCAGCCTCGTGAGCAGCCAGATCGATCAGTTGTTCGCCTTTACCAATGATGCTACCAGGAACACCAATGGAAGTTCTGCTGATCAGAATGCCCGCCGTAATTTCTTTGGCAGGCTCAACTATAGCTATAAAGACAAATACCTTGCTGAGTTCGTATTCAGGAGAGACGGCTCTTTCAATTTCCCTCCGGGCAAGCAATATGGCAACTTTCCTGGTATTTCAGTTGGCTGGGTAGCATCTGAGGAAGAATTCATTAAAAAAGCATTGCCTTTTGTCAGCTTCCTGAAGCTGCGTGGATCTTACAGTCAACTGGGCAATGACCGGATCGCTCAATACCAGTACCTGGCCCGTTATACAGTAGCAGATCCGTATGCTTACCAAACTTATTTCCTGGGAAATGATGACAACCCTGTTTATGCTCCCGGTTTAATGCCCGGGGTAGCTCCCAACCCCAATGTGACCTGGGAAGTAGAGAAGATGAAGAATATTGCTCTGGAAGCTTCCATACTGAAAGGTAAACTTGATTTCAGTATTGAATATTATACAGCCCGCAGGGACAAACTGCTTGCACCTCGCAATGCTTCCATCCCTTCAACTGCAGGGTTGATCCTGCCTGATGAGAACATCGGGCGTGTGGACCGTCATGGTATTGAACTCACCCTGGGGCATAAAGGATCGATCGGTAAGGATTTCAATTACTATGTTTCCGGCAATTTTACCAAAACCCGCAGCACGATCGAATTTATTGACGAATCACCTAATGTAAAAGAATGGCAAAAACGCCAGGGCTATCAATTGGGTTCCTGGTTGGTATATAAGACCGATGGTATTTTCAATACCCAGGAAGAACTGGACAGGGAAACTGCCAAATTACCGGGCAGTAAAGTAGGGGATATCAAATACATCGACTACAACAAAGATGGAGTGATCAATGCGAATGACCAGGTCCGTATCTATGAATCGCCGGTGCCATTGATCGTGTATGGTTTCAGAATGGGTGCCGACTACAAAGGATTGTCATTAAACCTGCTGTGGCAGGGACAGGCAAAAGCCAAACAGGTTATCCTTCCGCAAGCAAATAACGGCGAGTTCATTCCTCCCAAATGGTTGTATGATGGCCGTTGGACAGCCGATAACCCTGATGCAACACTGCCTGGTTCGTTCGACAGAACTTATGGCATCAATAACAGGGCTTCTGATTTCTGGCTGAAGGATATGTCTTTCCTGAAATTGAAATCTGCCGAACTGGCTTATACATTCAATTCTCCGGGATTAAAGAATATGGGCATCACCAATCTTCGTGTCTATCTCAATGGGTTCAATTTGTTCAGCATTGATAAAGTGAAACACTATGACCCTGAAACCGTGGCCTATACCGGAGCGTATTATCCGCAAACCCGTATTTACACGATCGGTCTCAACCTTGGTTTTTAATTGAACATCCTTAAAAAAAATGTATGAAGAAGTTTATCTCTATATTAATGCTTGCATGCCTGATGATTTCTGCCGGCTCATGCAAGAAAGATTTCCTGGAAAAAAAGCCGCTGGATTCTTATTCAGATGCTGATCTGTGGAAAGACCTCAATCTTGTCCAGGCTTTTGTCAACAGCCGTTATCCCATTCTTCCATTCATGGAATTTCCCGGAGTGTTAAAATCCTACTTCATGTCAGGCGCCTGTGATGAAGGAAATTCCAAACACAGTTATGGTAATGAAAGAGCCCTTGAAACCGGCCAGATGAGCCCTGATAATACGGTGTATGATTTCTGGGCAAATAATTACCAGCAGATAAGGAACTGCAATATTTTCCTGAGTAAGATTGATGAAGTGCCAGCTCAGGGCCCGGCCAATGAAGCAAAAAAGAAAAGACTGACCGGGGAAATTTATTTCCTGCGCGCCTATGGATATTTTGATCTTCTCCGTCATTACGGAGGTGTGCCGCTGGTTTCAAAAGTATACGGGCTTTCCGATACTACTTTTAAAGTGGCCAGGAGCACATTTGAGGAAGGTGTCACTTTTGTATTGAATGATATAGCGAAAGCTGTAGACCTTTTGCCGGCCAGCTATGCAGATGATCCGGAAAATGCAGGACGTGCCACTTCTGTTGCAGCCAAAGCATTAAAATCCCGGTTGCTGCTTTATGCTGCCAGCGCTTTGCATAATCCTGCTAACGATCAGGCCAAATGGCAGGCAGCTTCCACTGCGGCAAAAGAAGCTATTGATTTCGCTGAAAGCAATGGGTACGAGTTGTACCAGGGAGCTGATTACAAGAACATCTTTATGCAAAAGAATAACAGTGAAGTGTTACTCGCTTATAATTTCAGTAATGTGCCTGGTGGTGGTATCGATATCGTATGCCAGCCTAACAGCTATGGCGGATGGAGCGTGTACACGCCTTCGCAAGCCATGGTGGATGCTTTTGAAATGAATAATGGCAAACCTATCACGGATGCTGCATCCGGCTATGATGCTGCTAATCCATACATCAACCGCGATCCGCGTTTTTATGCTGATATCCTTTACAACGGAGCGGTATTTAAAGGTTCCGCAGTGGAAGTATTCGCAGGTGGAAAAGACAGCCCGCAAGGTCCACAGGGATGGAACGCTACAGAAACAGGCTATCACTGGAGGAAGTATATGAGTGAGACCATTGACATGAACAAAGAAGGCAGTAACCAGAACCTGATCATCTTCCGTCTTGCCGAACTGTATCTTAACTATGCAGAATGCGAGCAGGCCCTGGGGCATGATGGTGTGGCGAGGGATTATGTGAACATGATCCGGAACCGGGCAAGTGTTAATATGCCTCCTGTCACTGAATCTTCAACAGCATTGCAGGACAGGATACGCCAGGAAAGAAGGGTTGAGCTTTGTTTTGAGAGCCACCGCATTTATGATGTGCGCCGCTGGAAGATCGCTTCTGTTACAGAGAATAAACCATTAATGGGTGTTTCAGTAAC
>DATAJQ010000294.1:0-6184 GCA_036262095.1 Chitinophagaceae bacterium
CTCGGCCAGCGTTTTCCTGCAAAAAGCCATACAGGAATTGCCCCAAAGCATTTTCCTGCATATCCTGCTGGCCCGTTCTTATGATGCACGGCAGATGACCGATAAAGCCATCGCAGTTTGCGATGAAATATTGCATAAAGACTCTAACCAGGTAAATACCCTGGTATTAAAATCAGAACTGCTGGAAAAGAAAAACGATATCCCCGGTATGATCGCTGCCTTGAAGAAAGCGTATCAACTGGTGCCCGGGAATGTGCAACTTGGCAATAAACTGATATACCAATATGCGGAAACAAAAAATCCCGCTGCATTAGCGCTGGCTGATTCAATGATCAGGCGGGATAGCCAGGACCTGCATGCAGATCCTTTTTATGTAAAAGGTCTTTATTATTCCAATATCAATGATAAAGCGAATGCTATCCGCCTGTTCGATCAAACCATTCAGCGTGACCACCGTTATCTGAATGCTTATATTGAAAAAGGAAAGATCCTGCTTGATCAGAAAAAAACAGCAGAGGCATTAAAGACTTTCCAACTGGCCAATACCGTTAACCCCGCTTTTGCCGATGCCTGGTACTGGATAGGTCAATGCCAGGAGGCAATGGGTCAGAAGCAGGAAGCAAAGTTGAGTTATGAAAAAGCATATTCTTTAGATAAAACATTTACCGAGGCAAAGGAAGCTGCCGGAAAGATCAAATGAGCCAAATAAAAATGTAAAATTCAAAAATAAAAAGATGCTCTAAGAAATATGTTACAGGTTGTTTTTTTGAATTTTTACTTTTGAATTTTGCATTTGTATATTGCAATATAAACTTATCCCTTAAATTAACACCATGGCTATTGTTGCTCCTTCCCTGCTTGCAGCCAATTTTCTGAAACTGGAAGAAGAATGTAAAATGCTCAACGAAAGCGAAGCAGATTGGTTCCACCTGGATGTGATGGACGGCCGCTTTGTTCCCAATATCAGTTTCGGTCCGATGATCATCGAGTTTGTCAGGAAGACCACCAAAAAATTCTGTGATGTTCACCTGATGATCCTTGATCCGGGAAACTATACCGAACAATTTAAAAACGCAGGTGCCGATAATCTCTCTGTGCATATCGAAGCCTGTCCCCATCTTCACCGGAACCTGCAACAAATAAAATCATTGGGCATGAAAGCCGGTGTGGCGATCAATCCTCACACACCTGTATCCGATCTTACCGATATCCTGCATGACACCGATGTAGTATGCATGATGAGCGTGAATCCCGGTTTTGGTGGCCAGCATTTCATTCCGCATACGCTGGAAAAGATAAAACAACTGCGTAAAATGATCGATGAAAGAGGACTGCCTACGCTCATTGAGATTGACGGAGGTGTAACGGAAGAAAATGCGGGATCCATTATAGCTGCCGGTGCACATGTATTAGTGGCAGGAAGCACCGTATTCAAATCAAAAGACCCCAAGGCAACGATCGCTGCATTAAAAGCAGCGAAATAAACAGGGAACCAGAACTATCTGAAAATAAAAAAATGAAGGCCCGCTTTTTTTGCAGCCCCTATTTGGCATTACTCAAAAGCAAACAGCTATGGCTGACGGCAGGCTTTTTCTTATTATCCTTCATCAGCTTTTCCCAGAAAAAATTTGCTTTTGTTTCAGGCAGGGTCATTGACGAACAGGAAAAGCCCTTATCCCATGTTTCCATTACGCAATTAGGCAATCAATCAGGCATTACTAGCAACGATACAGGATATTTCAGGATAAAAGTCCCGGCAGAAAGAGCATTCGCACTCGTATTCAGCTACACAGGCTATCGCGCCGAACAAAAGAACTTTCTGTTGAATGAACAGGAAGAAGAATATGTTACCATACGGCTGGAAAAGATCACCAGTGTGTTGCAGGAAGTGATTGTAAGTGATCAGCGCGACAGAAGGGAAGCAGGCCTGATACGGCCCAATCCCAAAACCATTATCAACCTCCCCTCTGTTACCACTGGCGTGGAAAGCCTTCTGAAAGTATTTGTCGGCTCCAACAATGAGCTCACATCACAATACTCTGTCCGCGGGGGCAGCTATGATGAGAATCTCATTTATGTGAACGATTTTGAAGTGTTCCGCCCTTACCTGGTACGAAATGGCCAGCAGGAAGGGTTGAGTTTTATCAACCCCGAACTGGTACGCAATATCAGTTTTTATACCGGCGGGTTCCAGGCAAAGTATGGAGATAAGATGAGCAGCGTGCTGGACATTCAATACAAAAAGCCCAAGCGTTTTGGAGGTTCTGCCTATGCTGGCATACTGGAACAGGGGCTTCATCTCGAAGGCAGCAGCAAAAATGATAAATTCAGTTACCTGATCGGAGCAAGAAACCGCAGCAACCGCAACCTGCTGAGCCGGCAGGAAACGGAGGGCAATTATGTACCTTCTTCTTCTGATCTGCAGGCACTGCTGCAATATCAGTTGAATCCACGCTGGCAGGCAGAATTATTCGGAACAGTTTCACAAACCAGGTTTGCACTCACACCGGCATTCACACAACTGACCAGCTCTGTTTTTTCTCCTTATTTCACCGCCAATCTCGGTCTGGATATCTATTTCGAGGGGCAGGAGAAAGACCAGTATCAAACCAATATGCTGGGGCTTGCATTCACCAACCAGGTAAGCCGTCAATTGAAATTGAAGTGGTTGGCATCCCGCTTTGAGAATGATGAAAGGGAGAACGTGGATATCACAGGCGCCTATCTTTTTGGCGATCGTGATTTTGATCAAAGTCAGCCAAGCTTTGGTATGATCATTAATCCGCTGGGAGCTGGCGTGTTCCAGAATTTCTCCCGCAATAAACTCAATATCACCAACTGGAATTTTTCCCATAAAGGCAGTTATGACAAGGGCAATCATGCTTTTCAATGGGGCGCAGGTTACGACAAAACTTTAATTAATGACAGGCTGAATGAATGGGAATACCAGGACTCTGCCGGTTATTCGCTGCCTTTAAATCCTTCGCAGTTGCAATTAAGCAGGTCAACCAAATCCATTGCTGATCTCGACATCAATAAATTTTCCGGATACCTGCAGGACAACATTTTGCTGGGCGATTCATTGAATACGTATACACTTACAGCAGGAGTCCGCTTCAATTACAATTCACTCAATAAAGAATTCCTTATATCACCCCGCATTGGTGCCAGTTGGAAACCAAACTGGAAAAGGGACTTTATATTCAGGCTCGCAGCAGGTGCTTATCATCAACCTCCTTTCTACCGTGAACTGAGGCGTTATGACGGAAGCATAAATACCGCTTTAAAAGCACAAAAAAGCTGGCAGGGTGTTTTAGGTTTTGATTATAATTTCACCGGCTTCGGAAGACCGATGCGCTGGACTACAGAAGCATACTACAAAAGCATGACGGATGTAGTACCTTATGATATTGACAATGTCCGTATCCGTTATTTCGGAGAGAATTCAGCCAAAGCTTATGCTGCAGGAGTGGAAATGCGTTTGTACGGCGAGCTGGTAAAAGATGCAGAGAGTTGGATCAGTCTTGGTATCATGAACACCAAAGAGGATATCAAAGGCGATACCTATCAGCAATATACACTGGATGATCAAAACCTGCCCATCGACAGTGTAACCGTTGAAAAAGGTTGGGTAAGACGTCCTACAGACAGAAGGATCACTTTTGGCATGTTCTTCCAGGACTACCTGGCCACTAACAAGAACTTCAAGATGTACCTGAACCTGCTCTATGGCAGCAACCTCCCCTACAATATTCCCGGCAGTGTAAAATACCGCAGTGCACTGGAGATACCAGCCTATATCCGCGTGGATATCGGCTTCAGTGCTTTGCTGCTCGACAGTGACAGAAGCAAAAGAAGAAGCCATAGCCCCTTCCTGGGCTTTGATAATATCTGGGCAAGCCTCGAAGTATTTAACCTGATCGACAGGGATAACACGATCTCTTACTTACTGATCAAAGATTTCTCCAACACCACTTATGCAATGCCTCAACGGCTTACACCAAGGCTGGTCAACTTCAAGATTGTAGCCCGCTGGTAATACAATGGTAACATACCTGCTACATCACATCGAATACATAAACCAAGGCCAACCTACATACTCCCTTCCCGCCTTACCGGTAAAAAAACTTACCGGTAAGGCGGGAAGACGGGAAGGATTCGCTTTAATCAAACCTTTCCTTTCTATAATTGTTACTTGTAAATCTCCCGCTGTTGACTCTCCATAAATTGTGTGTTTTAACAAAACCAAATTTGTATTCACATTTGTTAATAAGTAACTTTAGGAAGTGAATATGGTTCCAATTTATATTTGGAAAAGAGAGGTAAAGCTTCTGTAAGGAAATTCAGAAGACGCAACTGAACCCGGCCCCTTACCTCTCGCCGGTTTGAATTAAGATTTTAAATTAATCCGCATTGACTGAAACAATTATTAACCTCGAAACCGTAAACCCTATCGAGTTCTTCGGAGTAAATAACGGCAAACTGGACATCCTTAAAAAGAAATTCCCACTCTTAAAAATCCTTTCCCGCGGTACACAGATCAAACTGAGCGGCTCTCCTGAGCAGATTGAAAATGCCAGGGAAAAGATCGACCTCATTGTGTCGTACCTGGAAAGGAATGGCCACATGAGTGAGAATTATTTTGAGCAGGTGCTGGGAGGTGATGATGCAGAAACAGTGGATCATTTTGTAGAGCGTCATCCCAATGAAGTGCTCGTGTTCGGGCCCAACGGCAAATCTGTGCGTGCACGCACAGCCAATCAGAAAAAACTGGTGCAGGAAGCCGAAAAGAATGATATCGTTTTCGCCATCGGCCCTGCCGGTACAGGTAAAACCTATACTGCCGTTGCATTGGCAGTAAGAGCCCTGAAGAACAAACAGGTGAAAAAGATCATTCTTACCAGGCCTGCAGTAGAAGCAGGAGAAAGTCTTGGTTTTTTACCGGGCGACCTGAAAGAAAAAATCGATCCTTATCTGCGTCCTTTGTATGATGCGCTGGATGATATGATACCCGCCGACAAACTGGGTTATTATATGACTACCCGCACCATCGAGATAGCACCGCTGGCTTATATGCGGGGACGTACGCTGGACAATGCCTTTATCATTCTCGATGAAGCACAGAATGCTACCGATCTGCAATTGAAAATGTTCCTTACAAGGATCGGTGCCAATGCAAAAGCCATTATCACCGGTGATATGACACAGGTGGACCTTCCCAGGAACCAGCGCAGTGGTTTGGCTACTGCTGTCCGCATCCTGCAAAACATTGATGGCATCGGCCATATTGAACTGGATGAAGAGGACGTAGTACGCCACAGGTTAGTGAAAAGCATACTTCGTGCATATAACAAGGAGCATGAAAAAGAAAATCCCACTGCTCACCGTGGCCAATAACAAATTTTATTACCAGTTTCAAAATTTTAAGAGGCGGCTTACAGGCTGCCTCTTGTTTTTGTTTTGTGCCTGCGATTCTGTACAGGAAAAACCAGTCCCGGCACAAGCAGCCACACAGGAGATAAAGAGTTCGCAGGAGCAATTGCATGCAGCTTTCCGTGAAATACGCACCGGCGATATGATAACCCGGACGGGCAATGATTTTACCAGTTATTGCCTGCGGCAATTCTGCCAAACAGATAAGACCTATTCCCATTGCGGCATCGCCAGCGTTGAAAACGATACAGTGTATGTTTACCATGCACTGGGAGGTGAATTCAATCCTGATCAGAAATTGCTCCGGGAGCCACTGGCCGTTTTTGTGGCACCGGATGCCAATCGCGGGTTTGGTTTATACCGGTTTAATATGACCCCAGCACAATGCCGTGAGCTTATCCTTGCTGCACAAGCCGCTTATCAAAAAGGGATCAGCTTCGATATGAAATTTGACCTGGCCACAGATGATAAAATGTATTGCAGTGAATTTACCGCCAAAATGTATCGCCAGGCTTATAAAAATGACACGATGTTTGCCCTCACACGGCTGCCCGGATTGGAATATCTCGCCCCGGATAACCTGTTCCTTCATGCGGCCTGCAAACCGGTATACAAGGCTGTGTATTAAGAATATAAAAGATAATTTACCGTTGGTACCGGCAACAGTTGACAGATCATTTTGATTTATTTACATTTACCGAAACTATTAATCTATAAAACACAGAAAATGAAAAAAATCATCTTTTCCATT
>DATAJQ010000295.1:0-1713 GCA_036262095.1 Chitinophagaceae bacterium
ATACAGGCTTATTGCCACCTGGCCCACGATTGTATCGTAGGCGACAATTGCATTATGAGTAATAATACCCAGGTGGCGGGTCACGTAGTGATCGGCGATTGGGCCATCCTGGCCGGCATGTGTGCCGTGCACCAGTTTGTAAAGATCGGCGCCCATGCTTTTGTGGGTGGCGGTTCATTGGTTGGCAAAGACGTTCCTCCTTATATAAAAGCGGGCCGCACTCCCCTGAGCTATGCAGGGGTAAACTCCATCGGCCTCAAACGCCGTGGCTTCAGTGTAGACAGGATCAACCAGATCCTGGACATTTATCGTGTATTATACAACAAGGGAATGAATACCAGCCAGGCAGTTGAATATATTGAAGAAGAAATGCCTGCTACGGATGAACGGGATGAGATACTGACCTTTATCCGTGAAAGCGGAAGAGGTATCATCAAACGTTACACCAAAGGCAATGGCGATGATGATCTCCCTATCTGATGCCGGCAAACGCTTCAACAGGGAATGGATATTCCGCCATTTCACTTACCAATTCATACAGGGGCAGTCGTATGCTATCACCGGCGCTAATGGCTCGGGCAAATCCACATTACTACAGGTATTAAGTGGCTCTATGCACTTCAATGAGGGGCAATGTGTATGGTCAAAAGACAATACATCCATTGCAGCAGAACAGGTTTACCGCCATGTTTCCATCTGTGCGCCTTATCTCGAAGTAGTGGAAGAAATGACGGCAACGGAGTTCCTCGATTTTCACCAAAGCTTTAAAAGTTTTTTACCTGGCATCACCACTGCTTTTGCCATTGAGATGGTAGGATTAAAAGATGCTGCGCATAAACAGATCCGTTATTATTCTTCCGGTATGAAACAGCGCGTAAAGCTGGCACAATGTATCTTCTCTGATACGTCTATTGTATTATTGGATGAGCCCTGCACCAATCTTGATGTTAAAGGCATTGACCTGTACAATGAACTGATTGAAAAATATTGTACCAACAGATTGGTGGTCGTTTGCAGCAATGATAAAACGGAGTATGGGTTCTGCAAGGAGATACTTTCTATTTCAGACTACAAATAAAAAACTTCCCGATGGGCAGGATCACAGATTTTGCCGATCAACCATTGGTTCCCAATAGTTTCGTAATCCTGCCCATCATGAAAGCCTTACTAACGCGAATGACGCGAATGTGAGCTAATGACGCGAATGTGCGGATGGCGCTGATACTCGCGTTATTAATGCTTGTTAGTGAGCATTACTCAGATCCAACTTTTCACCTTTCTTCTTCATGTTACCTTTTACCAGCATCACGAAAGGAATACAGATCAGGAACATCACACCTATATAAAGAAACACGTCCATATATGATAAAACCATCGCTTGTTTGGTGACCGCTCCGTCAAGGGCCTTGTAGGTATCCTGCAAAGCGATATTGGATGGTATCCCCTTTGCCATAAAACTATGCTGCATCGCATTCACACGATTCTGCACCATTGGGTCAGTTATGTCCAGGTTTGTTACCAGGTCGCTGCGATGTTGCATGGTCTTCCTAGCCATAAACGTAGTGATAGCAGCAATGCCAAACGAACCTCCCAGCTGGCGCATCATGCCGGTGAACGCAGCACCTTCTCCAATCTGTTTACCTTTTAGCTTGCTGAGTGCCAAAGAAGTGATCGGGATAAATAAAAGGCCCATACCGATACCCCTCATCATCA
>DATAJQ010000296.1:0-5829 GCA_036262095.1 Chitinophagaceae bacterium
ATGATATATCATCCACCGTTATATTTTGCACAGGCAACGAATAAAGCATAAAATTACTACCGCTCTTAACGAATTTACTTTAATTTACGGCGCAAAATAAGAAAGGAATATGCAACCAACATTAGTGATCCTGGCTGCAGGCATGGCTTCCCGCTATGGTAGTATGAAACAGATACAGGGTTTTGGACCTGGGGGAGAAACGATCATGGATTATTCTATTTATGATGCCATCCGCAGCGGTTTTGGAAAAATCGTTTTTATTATCCGCCGCGATTTTGCGGAGGATTTCAAAAATATATTCGATCCCAAGCTCGAGGGAAAGATCGCAGTGGAATATGCTTTCCAGGATATGGAAGCATTCACTGAAGGGTTTGAAATACCGGCCGACAGGAAAAAGCCATGGGGTACGGCGCATGCTGTGCTTTGTGCCAAAGAGGTAGTGAATGAGCCGTTCGCTGTTATTAATGCCGATGATTTTTACGGGCATAATGCTTTTGAAAATGCAGCTGATTTCCTGATCCATGATTGCTCGGAAAAGAATTATGCGATCGTTGGGTATGACCTGCTGAAAACACTGTCTGATCATGGTACGGTAAACAGGGGTGTTTGCGGGCTGGATGAAAGCGGCAGCCTTGCCACTATCACCGAGCGTATCAATATTGCCAAAAAAGAAGGCCATATAATGGTTGATGATGGCCTGGAACCAAAAGAACTGGCGCTTGACACAAGAGTGTCCATGAACTTCTGGTGTTTCGACCCATCATTCTTTGCCTATACCCAAAAATTATTCCGCGAGTTCCTTCAGCAATCCGGAACAGAGCTCAAATCAGAATTCTTCATTCCTATTGTCGCTGATCAGTTCATCAAAGAAGGCGGACGTGTGGAGATCATCCCAACCACTTCTTCCTGGTTCGGTGTTACCTACAAGGAAGATGCTCCTTTTGTGGAGAAAAGCCTGAACGACCTGATAGCGAAAGGGGAGTATCCGGAGAGGTTATGGAAGTGAGCCCGATGGCCGATGTTCGAATGACCGATGGCCGACTTGCAATAAAATAAAAATACCCTCTTAAATGGAGGGCATTTTTATTTTATCGATTATCTAAAAGTATCTTTCACTTTTAAGTCGGCCATCGGTCATTCGAACATCGGCCATCGCTTAATTAGCTTTCACCATAAACACATAATCTTCTATCTTCTTCACCTGCAATGTCCGGTCGAGATAAGAGATAGAGGATTTGGAAGAAAGCCGTACACGCTGATAAGAAGAATCTTTTGCTTTCATATCATTCAGCGCTTTGTAGATATGTTTCGACTGAAGTGCGAATACCACACCAACCGATTCTGCTTCGCGGGTACTTAATATACCCACCACTTCTCCGCTTTGGTTCAGTACAGGGCCGCCGCTGTTGCCGGGATTGGCAAGAATAGAAAGCTGGCAGCTTAATGTATCGCCATTGTAACCGGTCTTGGCACTAAGATAGCCCTGACCGTATACGATCTCATCTCTGGGATAACCTAATGTATAGATCGGTTCCGCAAGATCAGTTGATGATTTGCTGATAGCATAGGGCGGGGGAGCCATAGCCTTGAAATTAGGATCATCGATCCGCAGGATCGCCAGGTCTTTTTCAGGATCGGAATAAACAAGTACGGCGCTGTAGTTAATCCCATTCCTGTTTTGTACGGCTATGTTCTGTGCATTCTTTACCACGTGAGCATTGGTTACCAGCAATCCTTTGCCGTCAATGATAAAGCCGGTACCGCCTGATTTATATACTTTAGGGGTTGGCTTGCTTTGAGAAGGCGCTATCTGGTCCTGCAGGTTATTTACTACCGATTTCTGGTATTGCTGTTCCCTCTTCATTTCCCGCAGATCTCGGCTCAGGGCCTGCAATTGCTGCACATTATCTTTAGGAGAAATAGACCAGATCAGCGCGCTGATGGCAAGCGCTGTGATGCCGGCAATGGAAGCGGCAATGGCGGTAACTCTTTTGGAACGGTTCCAGAGATAAACCAGCTTGGCTTTTCCTTTCAGCTTATCAGCATAGATCTTGCCTTGCTGAGCCAGATCAGTATGTACGTCTTGCAGGGTAGACTGGAATTTCTTCCATTCCCCGAAGCGGTTCATTTGTTGTAAAAACAAAGTATGCTCTACTACCAGCTGGTCAATTTCGCTGTTGGTCTTACGGAGATTTTCAAAATGGAGCCTTTCGTCGGGATTCATTTCCCCACGGATATAGCGTTCCACCGCATCAAGGATCATGATATCATTGTTATTCTCATTCATCACTGCTTCCGTTTTTATAATGCGTAAAAAATATTTTCTTCAGCCTCATCAGGCATTTATACTTCTGAGTTTTCGCATTCTCGGCATTGGTGTAACCAAATCCGGATGCAATTTCCTGCATATTTTTCTTTTGCAGGTAAAAGGCTTCCAGCAGGCTCCGGCAGGGTTCACCCAGGCTGCTGATCGCTTTGTCCATCATGTCAAATTCCCGGTCTCTCCGGGCATGCTCTTCAATATCATCTTCTACCGGTACAATAGCTTCTGCGTGGCCAATATCGCCGCTGTAGCGGCTGCTTTGTTGTAAACGTTTGAGCCACAACCTTCTGGCCACTGAATAGAGGTAGGTTTTGATCTGGCAATTGAGCTCAAAACTGCCGGAACGGGCTTTTTCATATAAAACGATCATCGCCTCCTGGAATATATCCTTTGCATCATCAGCCGTGCCGTTGTTATTGATTATCAAGGATTGAATACTTGTATAATTATCCTTATATATCGTTTCAACGGCTTTTTTATCGTTACGGGCCAGGCCCTGGAGCAAAACCTTTTCAGAATAATCTTCTTTCACTATCCGTTTTTTAATACTTTTTTTTAAAAATAGTAACCCTCTGGCTGCCTGGAAAAAAAATTAAAAATAACGGGTTACCTTTTTTCCTTTTGGGTATAAACACTGAAATATTTCAAAAAAATAAAAAAATTCACAAACACATGAAAAAGCTTTTCATCGTACTGGCTGTAGCTAGCCTCGGATTTGTAGCTTGTAACAACGAAAGCGCTAACGAAGAAGCAAAAACTGATTCTGTTGTTAATGCTGTTGATTCTGCCGCTAACGCTGCAAAAGATTCTCTTGGCTCAGTTGTAGATTCTGCAAAAGCTAAAGTTGATTCTACTGTTACTGCTGTTAAAGATTCTCTGAAAAAATAAGACTTTTTATAGGCAAGCAAATAAGCCGCTCCGGTTACGGGGCGGCTTCTTGTTTTTATCGTTGTTTATTGCTCTTTGTCTGATGACCGTTGTCCGATGGCTGTTGACCTTTAATACGGAAACTGAAACCAGTAGCTCCTTCTCCATTGCCATCCCGGATCTGCGGAGGAGATCATTCAGCCATCAGCCATGGGTCAACGGCCGTAGGTCAACAGACAACGGTCAACGCCCAAACGAACTCCCGTCACGGATTTCGCCCATCTTTATCGTACCTTTGCCGCCTTATATATAAACAATACAATCAGTGATTACATTTGAATCGTTAGGGATAGAAGAAGGAATACTTCATTCTATCCAGCAATTAGGGTTTACTCAACCTACTCCTATCCAGGAGAAAGCCATCCCGGTGCTGCTCCAGGGCACCAAGGATTTTATCGGGCTGGCCCAGACCGGCACAGGCAAAACGGCTGCTTTCGGCCTGCCTCTGCTTCAACTAATTAACAGAGAAGACCGTTACCCGCAGGCTTTGATCATTTGCCCCACCCGTGAATTATGCCTGCAGATCGCCAATGACCTGAATTCATTCAAACCTAAAAAAGCACATATATCCGTTACAGCCGTATATGGAGGTACTTCCATCGGCGAGCAGATCCGTGAACTGAAAAGAGGAACACATATCGTAGTGGCCACTCCCGGCCGCCTGATCGATCTGATCGAGAGAAAAGCAGTCGATCTTGAGCAGATTCATTACGTGGTGCTGGATGAAGCAGATGAAATGCTCAACATGGGTTTTAAAGATGATATCGAATTCATTTTAAAGAATACGCCCAACCGCCAGAGCACCTGGCTTTTCAGCGCCACCATGCCACCGGAGATCAGGCAGGTGAGCAAGCGCTATATGGACAAACCTTTCGAGATCACGATTGGAAAGGTGAATGCCGGCAATGCCAATATTGATCACCAGTATTATCTCACACAGCATGTGAACCGGTATGAAACGCTTAAACGCGTGATCGATTTCAACCCCGGCCTTTACGGCATCATTTTTACCCGCACCAAAGCAGATGCACAAGGGATTACCGAACAACTGATCAGGGAAGGATATGATATTGAAGCATTGCATGGTGATCTTACCCAGCAACAGCGTGATAAAGTGATGAGCCGCTTCCGCGAAAAGAGCATACAGTTGCTGATCGCTACGGACGTGGCTGCCCGTGGGATCGATGTGCAGGGTATCACCCATGTGATCAATTACGAATTGCCGGATGATACAGAAGTGTACACACACCGCAGCGGCCGTACCGGCCGTGCAGGAAAGAGTGGTATCTCCATTTCAATCGTTACACCCAAAGAAGTGTACCGCCTCCGCCAGATTGAAAAGCTGGTGAATACACGGTTTCATAAAATGGATATTCCTTCCGGTAAAGATGTTTGCCGCAAGCAGTTCTTTCATTTCATTGATAAAATGCTGCAGGCTGATATCAGTCATGGAGAGTATGAAGCATACCTGCCGGTGTTGCGTGAAAAATTCGCAGAAGTGGACAAAGAAGAGATCCTTCAGCGCGTGGCTGCACTCGAGTTTGATCGCTTCCTTAAATATTATGAGAATGCTGCTGACCTGAACATGCGTGATGATCGCCGCGGTGAAAGAAGTGAAAGGGCAGTGAGCAGGGATACAAAAGGAAGAAGCTATGGAGGGAATGGGAATTACCAACGCTTGTTCGTGAACCTCGGTACCAAAGATGGCTTTTACAAAGCGAGCTTCCTGCAATTCATCCTGGATATGAGCGATCTGAGAAAAGATGTATTGGGCCGCATCGATATGAAAGAGATGAATAGCTGGGTAGAAGTGGAAAGCGCTGCTGCCAGGAAGATGATCAAAGCAATTGATGGTAAGAACTTCCGTGGCCGTAAGATCCGTATGAACGATGCAGATTCAGGTGGCGGAAGGAGAAAATCAAGAGAATAAATTTTTTTTTATTCCATAGATATTTATATTTGTTCAACAATGTCGCTCACAAAAGCATATACCCGATTTTATTTTTACTTCTTTTTCTACTTTAGAATGAGGCCGGGAATGCTTTGTTTGAGACTTAGTTAATAGAAACAACTAAAATCAAGATAAAAGAGTCCCGGCCTGAAAGGCCGGGACTCTTGTTTTAAAACGTATGCAAACAAAAGTTTCGATTCAAGGCTATGAAGGCAGTTTTCATCAGGAAGCAGCCCGGACATTTTTTGGCAGGCAGGTGGAAGTGATCCCCTGTGCCACTTTCCGTGAGGTGGTAAAGATCGCCGGTAATAAAAAAGAAAGCGATGGAGCTGTAATGGCGATAGAGAATTCCATCGCTGGAAGCATTCTCCCTAATTATAACCTGCTGCAAAAATCAAACCTTCGCATCATAGGAGAAGTCTATTTACAGATCAAACAAAACCTGCTGGTGAATCCCGGTGTTAAACTGGAAGATATCCGCGAAGTACACTCCCACACCATGGCATTGCAGCAATGCTACGAGTTCCTTGATAAATACAAATGGAAACTGGTGGAAACAGAAGACACTGCATTAAGTGCCAAACATATTCACCAGCATAAAAGCAAACATATCGCCGCCATTGCAAGC
>DATAJQ010000297.1:0-20624 GCA_036262095.1 Chitinophagaceae bacterium
TAAAAATATTTACATGAACAAGTTTATCCGAAATATTGTAGCGTTTTCGCTCAAGAACAAATTCTTCACCTTCTTCATGACCGGGGTGTTGATCATAGCGGGTATCGTCAGTTTTATCAAAACACCGATAGAAGCATTCCCTGATGTCACCAACACACAGATCATTATTGTATCGCAATGGCCCGGCCGGAGTGCAGAAGAGATCGAGCGGTTTGTGACACGGCCGACTGAAGTGGCGATGAACAGTGTGCAGCGAAAAACCAATGTCCGCAGCATCACCATGTTCGGCCTGAGCGTGATGAAAATAATTTTTGAAGATGGAGTGGATGATTTTTTTGCCCGGCAGCAGGTCAATAACCAATTGCGAACAGTCAGCCTGCCTGAGGGTGTTGATCCTGAAGTGCAGCCGCCTTATGGCCCTACCGGTGAAATATTCCGGTATGTGTTAAGAAGTCCTGACCGGAACAGCCGGGATCTGCTGACGGTTCAGAACTGGACCATCGACCGGCAATTAAGATCGGTCGCCGGTGTGGCAGATGTGGTAGCTTTTGGCGGGCAGGAAAAGATATACGAAATACAAGTCAACCCAACTCAGTTGCAGAAATATGATATCACGCCTCTGGAAGTGTACAATGCTGTATCTAAAAGCAACCTGAACGTGGGCGGAGATGTGATCGAAAGGAATAACCAGGCTTATGTGGTAAGAGGGATCGGCTTGCTCGACAAGCAAAGTGATATCGAGAACATTATTATTGACCAGAACCAGGACGCCCCCGTATTGGTAAAGCATGTTGCCACTGTAAAAGAAAGCGCCTTGCCACGGGTAGGGCAAACCGGGCTCAACAATGATGACGATGTAGTGGAAGGCATTGTCGTAATGCGGAAAGACGAGAACCCTTCTGAAGTGCTGGCCCGCGTTAAAAAGAAAGTGGCGGAACTGAACGAGAATATCCTGCCTGCCGATATCAAAATGGAAACCTTCTACGACAGGGACAACCTCATGGCTTATTGTACAGAGACCATCTCTCATAATGTGCTGGAGGGAATTGTGCTGGTAACCGTGATCGTGTTCCTGTTCATGGCCGATTGGAGAACGACAGTTATCGTCTCCATCATTATTCCATTATCCCTGCTCTTTGCTTTTTTCTGTTTGCGGTTAAAGGGAATGACGGCCAACCTGATCTCACTCGGCGCAATAGATTTCGGGATCATTATTGACGGCGCCGTCGTAATGGTGGAAGGAATGTTTGTGGCACTCGCCCATTTATCGCACAAAGAAGGAATGGAGCGGTTCAACAAGCTGTCAAAACTCGGCTTGCTGAAGAAGACAGGTGGTGAACTGGGTAAAGCAGTATTCTTTTCTAAAGTCATCATCATTACAGCCTTGCTTCCCATTTTCACTTTCCAGAAAGTGGAAGGCAAGATGTTCTCCCCTCTTGCATGGACACTTGGGTTTGCCCTGCTGGGTGCATTGATCTATACTCTAACGCTGGTACCGGTGCTTTGCTCCATATTACTGCGGAAGAATGTGAGAGAGAAAGATAATTTCATTGTCCGCTTTTTCAATAAAACAGTCGGAGGCGCATTTGCCTGGTGTTTCAGGAATAAACGAAAAAGCCTTATCACTGCATTTGCAGTAATGGGGCTTACGTTTGCTTCAGCAAAATTCCTGGGCACAGAATTCCTTCCTGAACTGAATGAAGGTGCTCTATGGGTAACCGCAGAACTACCGATGAGCACTTCCCTCACCGAATCAATGAAGATCACCAAAACGCTCCGGAGCAAGTTGATGGGGTTTGAAGAAGTGAATGGTGTGCTGTCTCAAACCGGGCGAAGTAATGATGGCACTGATCCAAATGGATTCGGTTTTGTTCAGTTCCAGGTGAACCTGAAACCGGCAAAGGAATGGAAAGTAAAAAGGACCAAGGACCAGTTGATCGAAGAGATGGATAAAGAACTCAGCCAGTTTCAGGGTATCACTTATAACTATTCCCAACCGGTGGTAGACAATGTAGCTGAAGCAGTAGCGGGTTTCAAAGCATCCAATGCCGTAAAAATATTCGGCGATGATCTTAATAAACTCGATGATCTGGCAGACCAGGTTTATCAAAATATCAAAAATATTCCAGGCATTAAGGATGCAGGCATCCTTCGGAATATCGGGCAGCCGGAGATCAGCGTTCTTCTTGATGAAGAAAAAATGGCTTTGTATGGTGTATCAACTGCTGATGCACAGGCAGTGATCGAAATGGCCATTGGCGGTAAAACAGCTACAGGAAAATATGAAGATGAAAAAAGATTTGATGTGCGCATCCGCTATAGCCCGGAATACAGGAAAGACGAAACCGATATCATGGCATTGATGGTGCCTACCCTGAAAGGAGGCAAGATCCCATTGAGCAGTATTGCAGAGCTGAAAAAAATAACAGGCCCTGCATTTATTTACCGGGATGAGAATAAACGTTTCATTGGTGTTAAGTTCACCGTCAGGGAAAGAGACCTGGGCAGTACCATTAAAGAAGCGATGGCTAAAGTGAACGAGACTATCAAACTCCCCAAAGGGTATACGATTGCCTGGGCAGGTGAATTCGAGAACCAGGTAAGGGCGACCAATCAGCTGGCCTTTGTTGTTCCGATCAGCCTTATTGCCATTTTCGTTTTGCTGTTCATCACTTTTGGCAATGCAAAGGACGCGGGGCTAATATTATTGAATGTTCCGTTTGCCTTGATCGGCGGTATTCTGGCATTGCATATTACAGGCATCAACTTTGGCATATCAGCCGGCGTTGGTTTTATTGCTTTGTTTGGTATCTGTGTGCAGAATGGAGTGATCCTTATATCAGTGTTCCATCAGAACCTGCGGCAGAGGATGCCACTGGCAGATGCGATCAGGCAGGGAGTTACTTCCAGGATACGGCCGGTGGTGATGACGGCGCTGATGGCAATGCTGGGGTTATTGCCCGCGGCTTTATCAACCGGGATCGGATCAGAAAGTCAGAAACCGCTAGCGGTGGCGATTATCGGCGGGTTGGTCACGGCAACTATTCTTACGTTGCTGGTGTTCCCGATCATGTTCTGGATATTTTACAGGAGGTCTGAGAAAAATAGGATAATAAGCACAGCATCATAAGCAGGTATCCCACAAAGACACGAAGACCACAAAGGATATTTCTTTGTGGTCTTCGTGTCTTTGTGGGATATAATCATTCAATACTAGTCATCTAATTTTAACACCGCGAGAAACGCTTCCTGCGGCACTTCCACGTTGCCGATCTGCCTCATCCTCTTCTTACCTTCTTTCTGCTTTTCAAGAAGTTTACGTTTCCGGCTGATATCACCACCGTAACATTTTGCGGTTACATCCTTACGCATGGCAGAGATATTTTCGCGGGCAATCACTTTTGCTCCGATAGCCGCCTGGATCGCGATCTGGAATTGCTGACGCGGCAACAATTCTTTCAGCTTTTCACATAATTTACGGCCAAAGTCCTGCGCCCTGCTGCGGTGGATCAATGCACTCAACGCATCCACCTTATCACCGTTCAGCAGGATATCCATTTTTACGATATCACTATCCCGATAGCCGATCGGATGATAATCGAAAGAGGCATAACCTCGGGTCTGTGATTTCAATTTATCGTAAAAATCAAATACGATCTCCGTCAGCGGCATTTCAAAGATCAACTCCACCCTTGTTGGGGTAAGATAGCTCTGGTTGATCAGAAGGCCTCTTTTACCGAGGCAAAGCGTCATGATATTGCCGATATAATCCGGCTTGGTAATGATCTGTGCTTTGATAAAAGGCTCTTCAATACTTTCTGTTTTTACGGGATCAGGGAATTCAGTGGGATTGTTTACCTGGATCGTTTCGCCTTTGGTAGTATGTGCAATAAAACTTACGTTGGGAACAGTAGTGATCACTGTTTGGTCAAACTCACGCTCCAGCCTTTCCTGTATGATCTCCATGTGAAGCATGCCGAGAAAACCGCAACGGAAACCAAAGCCCAGCGCCTGTGATGTTTCCAGTTCAAACGTAAGTGATGCATCGTTCAGTTGAAGCTTGTCCATGCAATCACGGAGCTCTTCAAACTCATCTGTATTAACAGGGTAAATACCTGCGAATACCATGGGTTTTACTTCTTCAAAACCTTTGATCTGCTCAGGTGTAGGATTGGAAGCAAGCGTGATGGTATCCCCTACTTTTACTTCCTTGGCATTTTTTATACCAGTGATGATATAACCCACATCACCGGCTTTCACTTCCTTCTTCTCCGTCATCTTGAGCTTTAGGATCCCGATCTCATCTGCCTCATATTCCTGGCCGGTAGAAACGAATTTAACTTTATCCCCTTTGCTGATCGTACCATTCAGGATCCGGTAATAAACGATGATGCCTCTGAATGAATTGAACACACTGTCGAAGATCAGCGCTTGTAATGGCGCATTTTCATCACCTTTCGGTGGTGGTATACGTTCAACGATTGCTTCCAGCACTTTGTCCACACCAAGGCCGGTACGGCCGCTGGCATGCAAAATATCTTCCCGCTTGCAGCCGATAAGGTCAACGATCTGGTCTTCCACTTCCTCAACCATGGCTCCATCCATATCGATCTTATTGATCACAGGGATGATCTCCAGGTCATTTTCTATAGCGAGATAAAGATTGCTAATGGTTTGCGCCTGTATACCCTGGGTGGCATCCACCAATAACAGGGCGCCTTCGCAGGCAGCCAGGGCACGGCTCACTTCATAACTGAAATCGACGTGACCGGGTGTATCGATCAGGTTCAGGGTATATTCTTGCGCGGACGACGAAGCCTTCGCGTAGTCGCCCCCCGCTTTCGCTAAAGCTTCCGCAGGCACATGCTTGTAATTGATCTGGATCGCATGGCTTTTAATGGTGATCCCCTTTTCCCTTTCCAGGTCCATATCATCCAGCACCTGGTCCATCATTTCCCGCTCGCTGATAGTATTAGTCATCTGTAACAGCCTGTCTGCCAAGGTGGATTTGCCATGGTCAATGTGGGCGATAATGCAAAAATTGCGGATATTCTTCATGTATAGTTTACCCGTTACCGCTCGTAGCGGCGGTTTTCGAGGGTGCAAAGGTAGTGAAAAAGAGTCAGGAGTCGGTAGTCGACAGCCGGTCGTCTGACTCTAAATTATAAACAAACTTTCCTACATTAGCCTGCCAGCTATTCCTTCTCTAATGACCCATCCGCAGGTATTGAAGAATTCATCCACACAACAAACACGGACAACAAAAAAGTGGCCGGTTTATTTACCGGTTGCGGGTATCGTTTTATTTGGCCTGCTATATCTTATCGCTACCTTATTGTATCCCGGAGGATCAGATATTGACAGGCATGCAAAAGGTTTTAATTGGCTGCACAATTACTGGTGTGAACTGATGGCTCCTTACTCACAGAATGGTCAGCCCAATACGGCCAGACCCCTGGCCATCTCTGCAATGTGCGTGCTTGCAGCCAGCCTGGCATTGATCTGGTATTTTGTGCCATCCCATCTTCCGTTTTCCAGGCCATTGCAGAAATTTATCTCCCTGTGCGGTGTTCTTTCCATGATCATACTGTTCTTCCTGTTTTCATATGACCATGACAAAGTGATCAATACGGCCTCGACACTTGGTTTTATGGCCATATTGCTGGCATCTGCAGGACTTTATCGTAAAAAAATGTTCCTGCTTTTTGTGTTAGGCATGATCGGGTTCCTGCTGGGGCTTTTGAACACCTGGCTTTATTATTCCGGGCAGCGTTATTATCTGCCGGCAGTCCAAAAGATCACTTTCATCTTTTTTCTTGCCTGGTTTGTTCTACTTCGGCTTCGCAACAAATGACCATCTTTTTTCCTGTGCAGTCAATATTTCCTGCAAATGAGGTTTTACAAGATCTTCCAGTTCGCCGGCAGGAATATCAAGTGCGTGCGGTTCGGTAATAAGGCTGAACCAGGGCTTTTGTCCATCAAAAGGATAAGCGCCAAATACAATAACAGGCGTTCCTTTGAGAATAATGCTGTCTGTCCCTTTCAGTTTCCATTCATCGGCCCATTTATAGAGGAAGCGCGCATCATCTTCAAGCAGGCGGAGACAGGAATGTGATGCAGGATATCCGGGCAGTGCATATTGATGCCAGCCAATGCCTGCCTTGTTCTGGATATTAAAATTCCATTTCAATATCCACTCATCATTAAACGTGCTGGTAGTTTCTTCTGCTTTCCAATTGGTAAAATAAAGTCCGGTTGGTGTCGGATCTTTTTTCCGCCCCATATTGCTTGGTCCGGCATACACAAGATTACCGTATTCATAAGCAGCAAAAGCCTGCGCAGGGTAAGAGAAAAAAACGATCTTACTGATATCATCCAGGAAAGGCAACTGCAAAGGGAAAGGAAGATAATAGGCTATATCACCTGAAAGATCATTGGGTATAATTATGGAATCAAGACTGGGAAGATTGGCCATATCTACCCTGTTCACCACCATAATGATCTTTTGTTGTGCGCTGTTCAAACTGTCTTTCTTTTTCCGGGACCATTCTTTGGCACGCTCTGCATGATAACTGATCTTTTGAGCAGGTTTTTTCCACACAGGAGGAGCCGGCCTTTGAGGATGGGTTGGTTCCTCTTTCTTTTTACGGGGCATATCACACTGAGCCAGTAATATTGCACTGGCAACTATGCTGATTATTACAGAGGTCAGCCTCATATTGCTTATTTTACCGGGTAAAGTGTAAGTTTCATGCCAATGAAGGAAGGACTGGCATATTAATTGGCTTTTCTAGAAAAACGTTTGTTATGATCCGGAAATTAAAGTCAGGTGAATACCGCATATATTCACGGAAGAAAAACCCAAAAACAAACAAGCGCCGCAACCTGGGAACATTCAGCAGCCTGGAAGAAGCGAAGAAGCATGAAAGGGAGATACAATATTTTAAACATCATTGATCAAAGAATAAAATATGAAAGGTTGGCTAAAGACGCTTATTGCCGGTTATGCCGGATATAAATGGGGAGGCGGATGCTTCGGATTTCTCGTTGTGTTCGCGATCGTTTATTTTTTGTTGGGCCACTGTTGAAAATAATCCCCACCTTGTTAAAGAAGGCTATTCTGTTGCCCGGATGCCTGACTCTCTACGATATCTTTTACCTGGTACCAGAACGCATCCAGTGCTACCATTCTTGGCTTCAGGAAAGAAATGATCGCAGGCCAGTCGGCCTTGTTGAAAATATTTATGCCCGGCATATGTGTGCCGATGCGGCTGAAAAGCTTGCCATCTTCGTTATAACTATCAGGCTCCCATTCCCAGTCTTCACCCGTTTCCTGTGTAAGTATTGACCTGAGCAACTGCAATTGCTCAAAATAATGCTGGCGTAATTCATTGTCAGGATGGGAAAGTTCGATAGCAATAGAAGCCATTTTATTATTGGCATCCATACGGAAGTAGATATGCTTGATACCGGTTTTATAATTAAGCCAGTTCACCGGCTCACCGGCTGCGCCTCGTAAAGGGCGCATATATAATCCAAGGCTGGTCCAGAAATCTTTACGGATCAAAGAGGCTTCCTGCTTGCTGTACATGACGCAAAGGTAGCGTGGCAAAAAACAAAAAGCGGTCCGGTACATCGGATCGCTTTTAAAGCCAGGAAACCTGGCAATTTTTTATTCCGGCTAACTTACAACAACAACAGGTACAGAGTAAAGACAGTAGCAAAAAGTACGTAACGGAATACTTTGACAACTAAACTGGTTTTTATCATACCATTGAATTTGTCACAAAATACATCGCAGGCAAAGGCCTTGCAATAGTAGTTTAACAGGGAAAATCTACCGGGGAGAAATAGGACTTGTGGCAAAAACAGGCTGTAAGCCGCTGACTTTTAATATATAACAAATAATCGACATAACGGAAAAACCCGTAACCATTCCTTCATTCCGGGCATTTATCCCCAAAAAATAATTGCTGTCACAAGCCCGGTAATTGAAAATAAAGCATTGAATACGGGTCATCTATTACCATTATATTACCTCTCTCTAACTCTCTCATAATCCCCTACTTTTGTGCAAAACAGTATTATCTATGTTCCGGTTGACGATTCTGATTATTTCGTTCTTTCTTTTTTGTAGCAACTCGATTTTTGCCCAGTCCCTTCAAAGGCCCAAGCTGGTAGTTGGCATAGTAGTGGACCAAATGCGCTGGGATTATCTCTACCGTTATTATGACCGTTATTCTCCCGATGGCTTCAAGCGTATGCTGAACCAGGGTTTCAGTTGCGAGAACACTTTTATTCCTTATACGCCTACCTATACTGCTGCAGGCCACACAGCTGTTTATACCGGCAGCGTGCCTGCCATTAACGGCATCATCGGCAATAGCTGGTACCGCCGTGACCTGAAAAGGTCCTGGTATTGCGCAGAAGATACCACCGTGAATACTGTTGGAAGCAGTTCAACAGCCGGAAAAATGTCGCCCAGAAATATGTGGACCACCACTATCACGGATGAGTTACGGCTGGCCACCAATTTCAACAGCAAAACCATTGGCATCGCCCTGAAAGACCGTGGCGCCATTTTACCTGCAGGCCATTCAGCGAATGCCGCTTACTGGTTCGATAACAGCAGTGGCGGCTGGATCACGAGTACTTACTATATGAACGACCTGCCTGCCTGGGTAAAAAAGATCAATGATAAAAAGCTGCCTGATCAATACCTCCAGCAAAACTGGAACACGCTTTATCCTATCAATACTTACAAACAAAGCACAACAGACGATAAATCCTACGAATCGAACTTGCGCGGAGAGGATAATACTTTCCCCCATCTCACCGCTTCCATTACAAAGGATAAGTATGAATCATTCCGCACCACACCTTATGGCAACACTTACACTTTTGAAATGGCCAAAGCCGCTGTGGATGGTGAACAACTGGGGCAAAGAGGCGCTACTGATTTTCTTACTGTCAGCTTCTCCTCTACCGACTATGTTGGTCATGCTTTTGGTCCTAACTCTATTGAAGCGGAAGATGTGTACCTGCGATTGGATAAAGAAATGGGGGCATTCTTCAATTTCCTCGATGGCAAACTGGGTAAAGGCCAGTATCTCGTTTTCCTTACAGCCGATCATGGTGCGGCCCATGTACCTGAATTCATGAAGGAAAACAGGATCCCTGCCGGTGCATTTGACGACGCGGAGATCAGGAAATGGCTGAATGAAAATGCCGAAAAGAAATTCGGTGTGAAAAATGCGATCGAGCAGGTGATGAACTACCAGCTTTACCTGAATTATTCTGCACTGGAAGCAAACAAAGTGGAGCAGGACGATTTTAAAAAATGGGCGATCAACGAGCTCCGCCAGCATCCTGCCATCATGAGTGCATTCGACCTGCACGAACTTGCCGAAACCACACTGCCCAATACCATTAAAGAAAGGGTAAACAATGGTTATAATCAAAAACTGAGCGGTGATATACAATTCGTATTCATGCCGCAATGGTTCGACGGCGGCTATAAAGGCACTACCCATGGCACCTGGAATCCTTATGATGCCCATATCCCCCTGCTCTGGTTTGGCTGGAAAGTAAAACCCGGCAAAACCAACCGCGAAACTTATATGACGGATATTGCTCCAACAGTTGCTGCCCTGTTACATATCCAAATGCCTAATGGCACAGTGGGACATGTTGTAGAAGAACTGACAAAATAAAACTGCCCATAAATCAATAATAATGGAACTGAAAGAACAATTCGAAAAAGCGGTTGCCGACAGTAAGACGCTGTCTGAAAAGCCTGGCAACGATATTTTATTGCAATTATATTCTCTGTATAAACAGGCTACTGAAGGAGATGTAAACACTGACCCGCCTTCCAATCCTTTTGATTTTGTCAACAAAGCCAAGCATGAAGCATGGTCGGGCTTAAAAGGAAAGACAAAGGAAGCGGCAATGGAGGAGTATGTGGCGCTGGTTGCGAAGTTGAAGGCTGCTTAGATCGTTGACCGTTGCTCGTTGACCGGAGTGATAGCAAGTAAGAAGCCTTGATTCGGCAATCGGCCATTCGAACATCGGTCAACGATCAGCAATCAACATTTACCTCGGAAAGATAGATACCGGCATAATAAACTCAAACACCGTCTCCCCTTTCCTTCCTGTATAAAAATCCCTGTCGAGCAAATGGCTGACACGGAAACCAAAGCTCAGTTCATACTGGTTCCACCACTTTGTATCGAAGAATAATTCTCCGCCAACACTTCGTTGATTGGCGGTTGCTGTTTTATCTCTTGAGTACACTTTAGTGAGATCATAAAACCCATTGCCACGGATACGTTTGAGGTACAAAATATTGGCAAATCCCCAATCAGGATACCATAAAGGGAAATGATAATTTAAGGAAGTACGCCACATCCGTGCAAAGTACGCTTCATTGTAACCCCGTGAATAAGCCATGCGATTGCCAAAAAGCGTATTCAATGTATCTGTTTCCTGGTACCCTCCGGTCACAACAATACTGTGTGCAGGAAGAAAACCGGGCAGGTACAGCGAAGCGCCACCCAACCAATGCCAGCTATCATACTTGCTGATCGCATACCGGTATTCGGCAGACAGGCTGTAACCCAGCCTGGGAAAAATATGTTGCGGTGCTGTTTCCACCTGCTGCGCCCATTGCAGGTAATGATGGAGATAACTGAAATTGTTTTGCACGAATGAATCCTTATAAATGCCTTTATTGAAGTCGTTGCGGTAGAAATAATTGGTGCCGGCGATGAATTGCTTATGCGTCCGCCCGCTTGTCCAGCTTAAAGGAATGCTTAATCCAACCCTTGAATCAAGCTGCCCCCATTGTTTCAGTTTATTGCCGACTGCTACGCTCCTGTTGAATGTGTATTGCGAGCCAATGCTGAGATAAGGAAACCATTGGCCGAATGTCGCACTTGCTCCCACCGCGCTCGTACGGTCATTTTCGTTGTATAAATAATACAGTTGTGTTTCCAGCGTGTTCAATACGTTTTGCCCATACAGCGAAAAAGTGAATTCAGGATCTTCATAATACGGACGCCAGCTATGAAAATTGAACAACCTGGTACCTTTTCTATACCTGCTGCTGGAGAAATACCGCAAAGGCAATTCACCTGGCACCACTTCTTTTATATCACCGGCATGCGCTACCGGGTAAGCCGGTTGCAGGGCCTGTATTTCCAATGGAGTTACCAACTCGCGGCTGAGTGAAGCTTCATCTGCCTGCTGCAACTGAAAACCTTCGGCAGTGAAAGATGACCAGGCCAGCTTGCCTTCTGCTGCGTTAGCGAAATAATCGCCGAGAGGCCAATTGCTGATACGATAGATCTGCCTATCCTTCCAATCGATACAGAACACATTATCATTCCCCTTGTATGATGCAGAAAAATAAACGGTACCATTATTTACCCATGGAAAACCGATCACATTGAAAGAAGGTGGTGTCAGCCTTACAGTGCTGCCATTTGATAAGCTGGAAACAGCCAGGGCCATCCTGCCATCAGTCAGCCTTACGGCTGAAATAACAGAATCTTCAGATATGAATTTTGGGTCAGTGAACAAGCCGATATCTGCCGCACTGATTGCCGACTGCTTTTTGCCGGTTGCAGCATCCAGTATGTGTAATTCACTTCGCCCTTTCAGCCCTGCATATACAGCCACCACTTTAAGCCCTGATGGTGAAATATCCGGTGAAAAATATTTTGTTTTATGGGTGATCGTTTGCTGTTGTTTGCTGTGTATGTCCAGCACCTTGATCACACTGTAATCCCTCCATCTCCAGCGCGGGTCATTTTCATAGGCTGCATATACGATCTTGCCGTTGCGGTAAGCAAACTGATCGTTTATTGAAATATCTCTTGTCCGCAACCGGTGCTCACCATGCTGATCTTTGATGAAAAAAGCCGGCCGCTTATTATAAGCCGTCTTTAAATACAGCAAAGAATCCGGTGAAACGATATAGGGATACAAATGATCCGTCACCACTTTTTTATTCACTGGCAAAACGGCTGCAGGCAACTGGCTATGGCCTGTATCTTTTTTATAATAACTAAATGCAGCCTCCCTGAATGCAGGATAGGACATCCCGCTGTACTTCTCTATGGCCTTCTGAAAAGGATAAAATAAACCTTTATAGGCAGTAGCGTCATGCGTCACTTTGGCCCAGAAATCAAGTCCGTATTTTTCATACCCGTAATTCACCAGCAGGTAACCGAGATTATAATGATCCGGAACATAATCTTTCAATGATCCATTGCGCAGCTTCATCCAGGAGTATTTCTTGCCGGCCTGCCAAAGCGCGGGATAGGCATTCAGAAATAAAGGCAACCGCCCCCTGCCCTGCTTCGACAGCACAGTTTCATTATACACTGCATCCCCTTCATAAAACCAGTCAGGTACTGAAGCATTCACTGCCAGGGCAAGCCCTTCTTCACCAAACAAATAATAAAACGCCTTGCTGATGCCATTGCGGAAATTATTGAACTGCTCCACATGCCTGAACTCGTGGATTGCCAGTTGATCTGTCCACGATAAACTGCCCAGGCTGAAATTATTCAGTGAAGGGGTTAAATAGAATTCACTTCTGTAGGGGCCCAGGCCAACATAACCATTTGCAATGGTGGTCTGGTTTTGCAACACGATATTGATCTTATGTACTTGCCTGCCCAGTGAAGCCGGGGCCTGCGATGCCTGGTAATGCGCCAGCAATGCAACCCGCTGCGCCTGGCTGTCGAGTCCGGCAGGATAGATGATCCGGGCTGTATCGGTATTGATCTGCCTCCATTCCACTCCCGGAGGTGTGCCGCCGAAACGCTGCGCCTGCAGCGAGAATGAAATGGAAAAGATCAGAATGCAGGCAAGTAATACCCTGTACATGAAAAGATTTTATCTGGAAGATAGTGTTAATTCAAAAGTCAAAAGTTAAAATGAACGTTCCTTTTTGAATTTTTACTTTTGAATTTTGAATTATCCCCAAGCTATTCTTTATATATTTTCACCGTTTTTTCTCCTCCTTCTTTCACAAATCCCCTGTACATTCCTTCTGTACAAAATGGCATGGCGATATTGCCATCCTTATCCACTGCAATCAAACCACCATCACCACCCAATGCAGGCAATTGTTTCATCACCATTTCATCGGATGCTGCTTTCAGAGTCATTTTTCCATATTGCATCATATCGCTGATGCTCTTGGCCATTACCAGGCGGATAAAGAATTCCCCCCAGCCGGTGCCGCTGATGGCTACTGTTTTGTTATTTGCATAAGTGCCGGCACCAATGATGGGCGCGTCACCAATGCGGCCGAATTTCTTATTGGTCATACCGCCGGTGCTGGTAGCTGCTGCAAGGTTGCCATGCTGGTCGAGCGCAACAGCACCTACTGTTCCGTATTTATAATCCTTATTCTCCGGCTGTTTCAATGCTCCCGGCTGATTTGCCTTGAGCGAATCTTCCCTTTTGGCACGCTGCAGGCCTCTCCAACGCTCTTCTGTATAGAAATAAGAAGGATCGACTATCTCAAGACCCTGCTGTGCAGCGAATTTCTCCGCCCCTTTTCCTGACATCATCACATGTGGACTTTTTTCCATCACGGCACGGGCCGTTGTGATAGGATTGCGGATGGTGGTAACACCGGCCACAGAACCTGCAGCCAGGGTTTGCCCGTTCATGATCGCGGCATCCAGTTCGTTTTTCCCTTCGTTGGTGAACACAGCACCCTTTCCGGCATTAAAAAGGGGATTATCTTCCAGGTAGCGGACAGTTGCTTCCACTGCGTCGAGGGCAGTGCCTCCTTCTTGCAAAACAGCCTGTCCTTTTTCCAGCGCAGCATTCAGGGATTCAGTATAGGCTTTTTCCTTTTCAGGGGTCATCTGGCTTTTGAGAATGGTACCGGCGCCACCATGGATCACCAGCACATATTTGTTCTTAGAAGCCGTATTGGCCTGCGCAATCACCCATTTTTCGAAAAAGAAAAGTGAAAAAAGAAGTAGAAGCTTTTTCATCTGCAGTTTTTGGAGCAATTTACTGGAAGTTCTTGCAAAGACAAGCGAAATATCGTTGTCCGTTGACTGTTGTCCGGTGTCCGGTGCGCTTAGGTCGGAATCTAGTCATATCATTCGGAGAACGGTCAACGGGCAACGCCTCATTCATCTATACATTAATAATTGTGCATCAAATTTGCCCTGAGACCGTGATTGCGTATTTTTACACTTTTTAAATTGAGGGGTGCCTGAAAAGATTTAAAAAAATAGTCGGCTGGGTATTTCTGTCATTGCTGTTACTGATACTAGCGGCCTGGCTTTTTATTCAAACGCCTTTCGGGCAGAACTGGATTGTAGGAAAGGTGACCAAACGGCTCTCCAAAGACCTCCATGCTAAAGTTGAGATCAAAAAAGTTGATTTTTCCCTTTTCAATAATATGCACCTGCAGGGTGTGCTGGTAGGAGATCAGCATGAGGACACTTTATTGTATGCCGGTGAAGTGAGAGTGCGTATTACCGACTGGTTCTTCTTCAAAAAAAATATAGAACTGAAATATATCGGGCTTTCGGATGCCGTGATTCAAATGCAACGCACCGATTCTGTCTGGAACCACCAGTTCCTGATCGATTATTTCACCTCTCCTTCCTCAGGTAAGTCAGAAGGCGGCACACAACTGAACCTGAAACAGATCGATTTTAAAAATATTTCTTTTGTAAAAAAAGATGGCTGGCTGGGCCAGGATATGACCGTAAGGCTATCTTCCTTTTCCCTGAGTGCAGATGATATAAACCTGTCGAAGAAAACGATCAGCCTCGGCTCACTTCATATTGTCGATCCTTATTTCAGCTTATATAATTATCCGCGCCGTAAGCCGGCCCTGGCCGACAGCAGCCAGGGATCTCCTTCACTTCCCCTATCCGATTCCGCACTGAAATGGAACAGTGCAGGTTGGGTGATCGAGGCGGATAAACTGGAGATCACGAATGGTACATTTAAAACCGGCAGCTCTACAGCTTCAGCGCCCGAGGCCGGGGTTTTCGATGGAAAGAATATTGAATTTGCAAAGATCAATACCAGCTTCACAGGCCTCCGTTGGGAAAAGGATACCATCACGGCTTTGCTCAACCTGCAAACCAGGGAACGCAGCGGATTTGAAGTGAAGGATATGGTAGCGAATGTAAAGGTCACCCCGCAGGAAATGAGTTTTAACAAACTCAATATTAAAACCAACAACAGCATTATCCGCGATCAGTTCAGCATGCACTTCGCCCGGTTCAGCGACCTGGATGATTTTCTCCATGCCGTAAGAATGCAGGGCCGCTTTAATAATTCGGAGATTGACAGTGATGATATCGCCTTTTTTGCTCCCGCCATGAAGACATGGAAAAAGAATATCACGCTGAAAGGTGTGATCCGGGGTTCAGTGGATGATCTCTATGGCCGTAACCTGGTGATACAGGCCGGTAATAATACATTGCTCAACGGAGATATCAGTATGACCGGCCTCCCGGATATCAATCAAACCTTTATTGATTTCAAGGCTAATGATTTCAGAACAACCTACAATGATGCAGTAGCTTTTGTTCCCGCTATCCGGAATGTTACACAACCTGATCTCCGCAAGCTGCAATTCATCCGCTTCAATGGAAACTTTACAGGATTTGTGCGCGATTTCGTAACCTTCGGTACCATTCAAACCAATCTCGGCATTCTTACCAGCGACCTTAACATGAAGCTGCCTGCAAAGCAGGAGCCTATTTATTCGGGGACCATTGCCACCGATTATTTTAAGCTGGGCGATTTCCTGGGAGACAGTAAGATCGGTATTGTAGCACTCAACGGGTCAGTGAAAGGAAAAGGATTCAATATAAAAACACTGCAAACAGATATAGACGGCAAGATCCGCTTTGCTGATTACAATGGCTACCGCTACAATAATATCGTGCTGAAAGGCAAGCTGGATAAAAAACGGTTTGACGGGCAGGCATCCATTGACGATCCTGAAGCACAACTGACACTGAACGGGGTCATCGATTTTAATAATGCAGAGGAGCCGACTTTCAATTTCCTCGCAGAAGTGCAAAAAGCCAATCTCAAAAAACTGAACCTGACCAATGATGACCTTTCCTTTGCCGGTAAGTTCAACCTCGATTTCACCGGCAACAGCATTGATAATTTCCTGGGGCATGCCAGCATCACGGATGCTTCTTTATCTAAAGACGGCAATCCTCTTCCCTTTGATTCCCTTATCGTTTCTTCTGCATACATCAATGGAATAAAAACGCTTACAGCCCGCTCCAATGAATTTGAGGCAGACATCGCAGGCAATTTCAGTATCCTTGACCTGCCCGATGCATTTAAGTTATTCCTGAATAAATATTATCCGGCCTATGTGCAACCACCGAGCAAATTGCCGGAAAACGATTCACTCACTTTCAATATTACAACCAAGTATATCGATCAGTATATAAAACTGATCGATAGCAGTCTTGCCGGTTTTGACAACAGCCATATTTATGGCAATGTACACACCGGAAATAACCAGCTTAGTCTTAATGTGGAAATACCACAGTTCAAATACCAGAAATACAATTTTGACGACTTCCGGTTAACTGCCAAAGGCACAGCAGACAGCCTTTCCGTATTTGGATCGGTCACCAATATCAATGTCAGCGACAGCCTCAATGTGCCACTGGCGATCTTCCGGGTGGAAGCACATAATGATACCTCACTGGTGAAATTGTATACAGGGGCCAACCAGGCCATTAACCGGGCCAATATCAATGCTCGTGTATTAACGTTCAACAATGGTGTGAAAATAGAAATGCAGCCATCTTCTTTTGTGGTGAACAGTAAAACCTGGACCATTGAGGAAAATGGGGAACTGGAATTCCGGAATAATATACCGGCCAGCGGCCAGTTGGTGCTCCGGGAGAGCAACCAGGAAGTGAGGATGAGGACCAAACCTTCTGAAACCGGCGACTGGAATGACCTGCTGGTAGAACTGAAAAAGATCAATGTAGGTGATTTCGCTCCTTTCTTTATGCCGCATAACAGGCTGGAAGGCCTTGTTTCCGGTAATATTCTGGTGGAAGACCCGATGAACAATATGTATATCTCTTCCAAAGATATAGTGGCGGAGAGCGTTCGGCTCGATAATGACTCCATCGGGAATGTGACCGCAAGCCTTTCTTATGAGAACAAAACAAAAGAGCTGAAAGTAAATGGCAATACGGTCAATGTCGACAATAATTTATCTTTTGATGTCAATCTCTTCCTGAGCACGCCGGAGGAACAACAGAAAAACCAGATCGCTCTGAAAGCAAATCATTTCCAGCTAAGCATACTCGAACGTTTTTTGGGTACGCTGTTCACCAATATCTCGGGATATGTTACCGGTGATTTCACTTTGCATGGCGAGCTGAGCAAATTACAGATCACCGGCAAGGGGCGATTGCAGGACGCAGGCATGAAAGTTATTTTCACACAATGTTTTTATAAGATCCAGGATACTGACCTGGAGCTGAAACCTACGGAAATTGACCTGAGCGGTATAGTGCTGAAAGATACAGTTACCGGCAACCCTGTATACCTCACAGGCACCATCCAGCACAATGCGTTCAAGGATATGTTCTTTGATCTCACCGTATCAACCCGCAAACCCAATACCACCGGGCCGGAAAACAACCGTCCTATTCTTGTATTGAATACAACGTATAATGATAACCAGCAATTCTATGGCAGGGTAAAAGGCACAGGCTCCTTCTCTTTATCGGGCCCGCAATCGGAACTCTTTATGAAGATCGATGCAATTGCCTCCACCAGCGATAGCAGCGTGGTCACTATTCCTTCATCTAAAGCACGGGAATCGGGCATTGCCGATTTCCTGGTGGAAAGAAAATACGGACGGGAAATGAGTGACAGCAGCCTTAATACAGGCGCAGGCAATATCACTTATGATGTGGACCTTACTGCCAATCCCATGGTAACAGTAAAAGTGATACTCGATGATCTGACAGGTGATAAAATAGAAGGCAGGGTATCAGGATCATTGAACATACATTCCGGCACCACGGAAAAACTGAGTATGCGCGGCAGTTTCGATATTGAAGAAGGCAGTTATCTTTTCACCTTCCAGTCGTTCTTCAAAAAACCATTCGTGATTAAAAAAGGCTCTGTCAATAATATTTCCTGGAGCGGCGATCCTTATGATGCCAAGATCAAGTTTGAAGCAATGTACACTGCAGAGAACGTAAGCTTTGCCCCGCTGGCAAACTCATTGAATTTTGACAATGCTTATGCAAGATTGAGGGAAGACGTGTATGTGGTTGTTGATCTTTCCGGCGCCCTGTTTTCACCCGATTTTAAATTCACCCTGGAATTCCCTCCGAACAGTAAGGTGAACAGTGATTTCTCTGTGGCTTCCAACATTGAGCAGATGGAAAAGAATGCGAATGAGATCAACCGCCAGGTCACTTACCTGATCGTGTTCAACAGTTTTGCGCCACCGGAGACCGCTACCACCAATACCGGTGGATTCGGCTCCGCCATCAATGAACTGACCTATAATACCATTTCCAGTTTGTCAGGTCTGTTTTTTAACGAGATCAATAAAAAGCTGAACAGCGAACTGTCCAAGATCCTGAAGACCGACAATATCAGCATTAATTTCAGCGGTTCTGTATACAACCGCAACCTGCTTGATCAGCAAAGCAGCAATAGCTTTAATATCAACCAGAGCAATTTTAATGTGAACGTGCCGATCTCTTTGTTCAAGGACCGTTTTATTGTAACACTGGGAAGTACGCTGGATGTGCCTTTACAGGCAACTATCCAGCAAAACGTACAGTTCCTTCCTGATGTAACAGCAGAATGGCTGATCAATCAAAGCGGCACGATCCGCGCAAGCTTTTTCTACCGGCAAAACCTCGACTATCTTACCACCAGCAGCACCGGCGCAGCAAGAACACAAAGGTCAGGGGCCAGCATCGCTTACCGGAAAGAATTCGACAACCTTACTGATTTCTTTGGGGGAAAGAAAAAGAGGAAAGAGAATAGAAAAGATTCTATTCCCCCTCCTCCAAAACCTATTACTGACAGTACAAAGAAAATCCCCTGAGATCAGCAATTCCCGACTATCATCTCAAGACTCCCGGCTCAACTCATGTCCTAATTTATCCCTCTTTGTCTGTAAATATTTTTCATTATGCGGGTTAGGGTGGATCTGGATCGGGATATTTTCCACAATTTCCAGTCCGTACCCGATCAGTCCTACTCGTTTCCTGGGGTTATTGCTCATCAAACGCAGTTTGGTGATACCCAGCGAGCGGAGGATCTGGGCGCCTACACCATAATCGCGCTGGTCCATCTGGAAGCCAAGATGCAGGTTTGCTTCTACAGTATCCATACCTTCTTCCTGGAGGCGGTAAGCTTTTAATTTATTCAGCAGGCCGATACCGCGGCCTTCCTGGTTCATATAAAGGATCACCCCCTTCCCTTCTTTTTGCACCATTTCCATGGCTTTATGCAATTGCTCCCCGCAATCGCAGCGGAGCGAGCCGAGAATATCGCCGGTGAAGCAGGATGAATGCACACGGGTAAGTACGGGCTCATCTTTTGCCCATTCGCCTTTTATAAGCGCCAGGTGCTCGTTGACAGAATTCTTTTCCTTGAAGGCGACCAGCTTAAAGTCGCCATACTTGGTTGGCATGTCCACGCGAACGATCTCTTCAATCAGGGAATCGCGTTTTATCCTGTATTCTATAAGGTCCTTTATGGAAATAAGCCGGAAATCGAATTTTTTCGCCACTTCGATCAGTTCGGGGAGCCGGGCCATGCTGCCGTCGTCATTCATGATCTCAACCAGCACCCCACCATAAGGAGCGGGAAAGCCGGCCAGCCGGGCCAGGTCAACAGCAGCTTCTGTATGCCCTGCCCTTCTGAGCACACCGCCTTTTTTAGCACGTAAAGGAAAAATATGGCCAGGGCGACCTAAGTCCTTGGAATCCAGGAAGGGATCAATCAGTGCCTGGATAGTTTTTGCCCGGTCATGAGCTGAAATACCAGTGGTGCAGCCATTGCCCAGCAGGTCAACCGAGACCGTAAAAGCCGTTTCATGGAGCGCCGTATTGTTGCTGACCATGAGCTCAAGCCCAAGTTCATCGCAACGGTCTTCCGGCAGCGGCACGCAGATCAGCCCGCGGCCATGCTTGCTCATAAAATTGACTATTTCAGGGGTTATATTGGCTGCGGCTGTAATAAAATCGCCTTCATTTTCACGGTCTTCATCATCTACCACCACTACCATTTTGCCATTCCGGATATCCCGGATCGCATCCTCTATGGAATCGAACATACAGTGTAATTTTTACAAAGGTAATAAACAAAGAAAGGAAGCGAAGGTTGGCTTGAAAACAAGCATAACATTTAGCCCTTTATTGGCCAGAATGGTATGTATAAGTACAAAACTGCTAAGGAACAAAAGCAGCATAAACCCCTAGCAGACTGTCCTTCACGGGTATTATAGCGTGACAATTTGTTAATATTTTGGCTATATTTAGTAATGGAATAATCCCTTTCTTTGCACCACAATCACGAAAATTTAACTAATATGCTTAAGA
>DATAJQ010000298.1:0-3016 GCA_036262095.1 Chitinophagaceae bacterium
ATTAAGATTGACCAGGCGGCTGAGTGTTGCATTATGGTCCGTACGGTTATATAATTCACCCTTATGAAACTGGATAGCATCTTCGAACAACCTGGGCTTGTATTGCTTTTGCCGGTCCAGCACATAATAACCATCATAAAACACCATATCCTTTTTTGATGTATCCACTTCAACATTTGCACCCAAACGGAAGGTAGGGAAGATGAAAATATCATTGATGGTATAAGCACGTAACAGTTCTTCTTTAATACCGGGCTTGAGTTTTACATAGAGGTTCACTTCATTATTGCCTACCGTTGAATCCGTTTGAATAATGAGAAAATCCGGATCAAAAAAGTAATACCCTTTTTCTTTTAACCGTGCATCTATCCGTACACGTTCATCTTTGATCACGGCAAGATCGAATGGATTCCCTTTTTTTAGCAAGGACTCTTTCGCATCTTCCAGTATTGTTTTCTGAACAGGGTTACGGGTTGTATCAAAATGTACTTCTCTTATATAATACCTTGCACCGGTTTGAACACTGTACTTTGCTGAAGCCTTCTTGCTATTAACTGTTGTATCACCTTCTACAGCCGCCTGGAAAAAGCCTGTATTCTCCAGCGTATTCTGCAACACTTTGATATTCCTTTCCAGGTCAACTTCGCTTAACAATACCGGAGGTTCACCTACCTTATTCTTCAACCAACCTCTTAGTGAACTTTCTTTTTTAGGGTTGCCTGCCAGGTTGTACATGGATAATTTGAACCGCATGCCCAGGAATTTCTTATTGGGTTTTGGTCTTAGCAATGCATGAAGGCTCTCTTCCAGGCTTTTCTTTTCTTTCTTTTTTAATGAAGTGCTGTCGATCCTGACCGACGCACCGGTATACAGCGCATCTCCTGCCGGGATCTTCTTAAGGTTGTTGCAGGATGATCCCAGAATGGCAAGAACAATGATCCAATAACTATATTTTGTAAAATAAAACTTCATGCCTTTTTATTATTACTCCGATCCCGGTTCCGGTTTACGGGCAGGTGAAGGCGGTTGGGTTTGTTGCTTTTGCTCTCTCTCCTGTTTTCTTTTTTCCCTTTCCGCTTCCATTTTCTTTTTGCTCTGGAATATCTGTTTGAATTTGTTGTAATCGATCGTGATGATGAACCCAACACCGGTTTCTGTTACATATCCATCAATCACTCCCTGGTAATCGTTGGTTACATAAGCACGCAGCTTGTACCTGCCATCAGCGCTTAATGCATAATCCACGGCCACATTACCACCTATCATTGAGCTGTTGTTGGATGCCTGCGGGCCTTCCAGCGTGATATCACTTCCAACGGTAACAGTGAGGCGGTCATCGAGCAGGCGTTTGGAAATGCCAACATTCAGATCGGTACGGTTTTGCCGCTCACCAGTAGTATAATCATCTGTTGATTCAATACCAAAATTGATATCAACTCCTTCAATCAGACCTTCTGCCAACCTGTTCAACTGATCGGCCATCAATGCGCTTACACTTTGCCTTACCAGTGAATTGGAGCCGCCGCCTGTAGAAAGAGCAAAGGGATTATCAGGAACGAACCGGTTCAGCAATAAAAGTGAGAACACCTGTTTATTCATATCACCTGTTTGCTGACGGAGAGTTTCCAGTTGTGCGCGCGCACTGCTCAACACCATCCCCCCCACACCATAATTCCTGTTCTCAGGTAGTACTATATCAAAGCTTATCTGTGGCTTCATCAATGCCCCTTCCATTTTAAGGATCACATCAAAGGGGATTTTCTGGAGATAATAATTCTTTGTTCCGTCATCCAGCTCCTGGTTTTTTACGAGATCATACGGCGCTGCTTTAACAGTATACACGGCCGTAATATCAACATTGGCACTGGTGGGTTCTCCTTCCCAGGTGATCCTGCTGCCTTTCTGGATATCGAATTTCCGTTTCAGCATATTAAACGACAACTGGTAGCTGCCCTGATCCACTTCATACACACCCGTCATATTGATCTTACCGCTGGGGTCGATCCCGACATTCAATTCAGCTTCTCCTTTAATATTGAGCAGATCACCATTTGCCTCATCGATCACCAGTGAAAAATCAGCCGCTTTATTCACCTGTACATTCAATGAGATATCCATTCCGGTAAAAGACGAAGTATTCAACGAATCATAGGCCAGCATAAAAAGTGAATCATCAACGGGTGCATCCATGTCAACAAACTCGACAACTCCTTCACGGTTTACCACACCCGGGTCAGGCTGTGGCATCACAATAGTCATTTTTGTTTTTTCATTCACAGCCAGCCTTCCATCCACTTTTGGCGCTTTATCTGTTCCGGTAATTTTCAAATTGGTGTTGAAATAAAGTTGACCATAAAACAGCTTGTTATCTTTTTTTGTGCTGTTGAGAGCGCGGAAATTGTTGGCCTTTACATCCAGGTCAAATTTATAGTTGGTGTAATCCGTGGTAGCCATTGTACCATTTAAGGTAAGCGCATTACCTGCAGAATCTTTTACAGCAAATTGATTGAACCGGAAGCCTTCATTGGTAAGCTCCAGTTTTTCGTTATCGATGGTAAAATAATTGTTCAGCATGGCTACGTTCAGGCCTGCCTGGTTGAAATTGAGTGCGCCTGTAACGGAAGGTTTTTCAGTAGTGCCTGTTACTTTAAAGCGACCGTCTACGTAACCTTTTGTATCACGTATCATACCGTCGGAAAATATTTCCGCAGTTTTAAGCGGCAATTGTTTCAGGTTGATATCAGCATCAAAGCTGGCGCTTTTTGCGTTGTAAGCGCCCTGCACTTCCACATCATTGCCTCTGCCACCTAATGTAAGGTTGGCTTGATAAAAGTCAGGAGTTTGATTATTGACTTTGATAGCTATATTCCCCAACGTGTCGCGGTGATAGCTGAAATCACGGATACTCAGGTTTCCGGTAAATACAGGTTGCGTAGTAAGGTTTTGAAGATCTATTTCACCATTCAGCAATCCATCCACCAGAGATGAATCAGACATGACCATTGCAGTAAAGGTA
>DATAJQ010000299.1:0-5161 GCA_036262095.1 Chitinophagaceae bacterium
GTTTCTATAAACGTGTTGGTGCCTTCGCGGTAGCCGCGTTCAATCAAACGCTGGTAGCTGGAAGCGGCTTCGAGTTGCTTTTCGGTAGCTGTATACGTTTGCCAGGATGCTTTTAAATTATTTTTTGCAGCGCTGCTGCCAAGTGTCAATTGCTGGCGTACCTGCTCCAGGTTCAACCTGGCAGCCTGCACATCCAATTGAGATTGTTTTATTTTATTCTTATTCCGGTTCCCGGCAAAAATGGGCACTTCCAGTTGCAGCCCGAGTAAGTAGTAACGTGATTGTGAATTGATCTTCCAGTCTTCCGCCTGTGAGCCCAGGTCAAGAAATGCGTTCAGGCGTGGCATATATACCTGTTTATTCATTTGCCAAACGGTTTCATTGATGTTCACCGCCTGCTGCAATGCTTTTAACTCTTCCCTGTTAGCAGATAAGGGTTGTGTGGCAAGCATGCCTCCAATGGTTGAGATCGCTTCATCAGGACTATAGGCTGTATCAATATCAGTTGTTTGCTCCCGGTTGAGCAGGAAATTGAAATACAGTTTGGCATTCTCTGCCTGCTGCTCTGCAGTATTGATCTGTGCATTCACCTGCTCTATCTCACTGTTGGAACGTAATACATAAGCAGGCAGGCCCTTACCATTATCAAGCAATTTCTGGTTCACCCGTTTGCCTTCATTTGCCAGTTCCAGTGCATTGCGATAAATGGCTATTGATCTCAATGCAGTCAGGTAATTGAAATAAGCCGTTTTAATATTCTGCACCAATTGGCGCTTATAGATATCCACTTCGTATTCATTCAATACGATCTGCTGCTCGGCTATTTTTTTGTTGAACCGCAAGTCCGGGTTATACACCGGCATGGTGGTACGCACTTTAGCGTCATAAAAATTATTCGGAAGGAAGTTGACACTTTCATTTTTCAACTGCGGAAAATTATTACTTCCAGTAAGCTGGTTAAGCGTGCTGTAAACACCATTCAGCAGGTCGCCCAAAGGCAGGTTGATATCGCGGCCTCCTTTCGCTGTCTGGTATCCCAATTGAAAAGAAACGGTCGGTAAAAACCAGCCTTTGGCAATATCAAGGGCTGCTCCTGCCCTTTCCAGTGAGATATTCTTTTGCTGCAAAACGATATTGTTGGCAAAGGCACTGTCAATATACCTGTCCAGTAGCGGTTGCTGAGCAGAGGCGCTGCCTGCCAGGCATACCATTGCTGCCAGGGCTTTCAGCCTTGTTGAACTTAATAGCGTATTCATTCTTAACACTGTTAATCTATGAACAAAAAAATTACCTTAGTTTTTCCAGTGTGGCAATAAATGTCTCAAATGTGTGTGTGAATACATCGGGAACGTTCTGCAAAATCATCTTGTTCCTGGTTACATGTTCCAGATGTCCTTTTATTTTCAGGGTACATAATCCATGCATTGTGCTCCAGATGAACATGGAAAAAGCTTCTGCATCGAATTGGGTGAAATACCCGGCCTGTTGACAGGCCCGCACGCTCATCACCAGCAAACTGAATGCCTGTTCGCCTTCTTCCCAGTGGTCTTCCACGCATACCAGCGGCTCTTCCCTATTGAACATCAGCTCATAGAAGTCATTGTTTTCCAATGCAAACTGCATATAAACCCGCCCCATGGCCTTTAGCCTTTCAAAAGGGTTCTCGATATAATTGAGTATGGTGAACTGAGAAGCCAGTAACTTGAATCCCTCCTGGTGAAGCGCATGTGATATGGCTGCTTTGTCTTTATAATAGAGATAGATAGTAGTGGGGCTGAACTCGATCTCCGCCGCGATCTTCCTGATCGACGTAGCTTCATACCCTTCCTTAATAAAGAGTTTTTTGGCTGCGTCCAGGATGCTCTGTTTGAGATCCTCCTTGTGTTTGAGTTTTCGTTCTTTGATGCCCATATCTAAGTTTACAGGGCAAATATACTTAACAGTGTTAATTTTCCAAGTTTTGGGGAGATTTTTTTGAAGAAGTATCGCAAAGAGCGCAAAGCCCGCTACTTTGCGCGCTTTGCGATACCTCTATTCGAATAGATAAGCAATATCTTCTTCGTTCAATGCTTTCACAAACCCTTCATCGGCCGATACCAGGTCTTCCGCCAATTGCTTTTTCCTTTCCTGGAGCCGGATGATCTTTTCTTCAATGGTGTCCTTGCAGATCATTTTGTAGGCGAATACACTTTTCGTTTGCCCGATTCGGTGTGTCCGGTCAATTGCCTGTTGCTGCACAGCCGTATTCCACCATGGATCAAAAAGAAATACATAATCAGCCGCAGTAAGTGTGAGCCCTGCATTACCTGCTTTAAGACTGATCAGGAAAAGATTGACACTATTCCCTTCCTGCTGGAAAGCATTCACCATTTCTGTCCGTTTTGCAGGCGGGGTTTGACCATCAAAATGATAATATGGGATACCGGCTTTATTACATTCCTCTGCCAACAGATCGAGCATGGTACTGAACTGGGAAAACACCAGTGCTTTATGGCCTGGCAGTATATTGCCAAGTTCTTCCATCAGCAGTCTCGTTTTAACGGATTCAGCCGGCTGACGTTCTTCTTCCGGCAACAGCAATGGAGAATTGCATACCTGCCGCAGTTTTAATATGCCTTGTATCACGGCCAGTTTACTTTTTGCAAAACCTTGTTTTTTAATATCGAGGAAAAGGCTTCCCCTTACCTGGCTTTTGATATGTTCATACAATTCGCGCTGGCCTGCAGGCATGTGGCACCAAAGTATGGTCTCTGTTTTTTCCGGGAGGTCTGCTGCTACCTGCTCTTTGGTACGCCGGAGAATGAAGGGAGCCGTCAGTTTTTGCAAAGCCTGTATCTTTTCTTCATCACCAAAGCGATCGATCGCATCCGCATATTCCCTTTTAAAGAATTCACGGCTGCCAAACATGCCGGGCAATACAATATTGAGCTGTGAGTAAAGATCAAACGTATTATTCACCACAGGTGTACCGCTAAGTGCAAAGCAGACTGTTGCCTGCAATGTGCTTACCGTACGTGTAATCTGGGCTGAAGGGTTTTTGATATTATGGCTTTCATCGATAATGGCTGCTCCATAAGTGACTGCCAGCAGATTGCCTGCATCAGCGCGGAAAGTGCCATAACTGGTAATCACTACCTGTATGCTTTCATCCTGCAATTGTTCTGATTTACGCTGGCCGCCATGATATACTACTGTTCTTATCTGCGGGGTAAACTTCTCCAGTTCCTGCTGCCAGTTATAGATCAGGGAAGAAGGACAAATAATTATATGCTTGGCCGAAGGATCTTTTTCCACAGCAGTGGCCAGGAAGCAGATTGCCTGCAGGGTTTTTCCCAAACCCATATCATCAGCCAGGCAGCCGCCTGCGCCGGCTTCTGCCAGCAAGCGCATCCATTCATATCCCTTCTGCTGATAAGGCCGCAGACTGGCTTTAACGAGAGAAGGAACCGGGTATAGTTGCGTTGATGCTGATTGCCATGATTGCCAGCGCTGCCACCAGTCTTTCTTGAAAGAAGAGGTCAATACTTTTTCATCTCCTTCTGTAGGTTGCTCTGTAATAGCCATCCAGCGGGCAATCGTGATCTCTTTTTTATTGACCTTGCCATGCTTGATGATGGCTGCATATTGCTTCAACCAATCTTCACCCAATACGCCCAGGCTTCCGTCTTTCAGCAACACGGCCCTCTGCCCTGCCCACAACATTTTCTGCAGTTCAGCCAGTGTCACTTCCTCCTTGCCAAACATAATGGATACGCCGAGTGTGATCTTGCTGTCTTCTTCTCTTATAATGCTGATCTCTGTATGTGCTTGCTGGGTAGAAAAGCGGAAATGCTTCAGCATATCCATGCCCACCAATTCTATATCCGATACCAATAATTTATGATAAGCCTTGAGGAACCATTGCTTTTTTTGTGCATCGGCAAAGGAAAGATAATAGTACCCGTTTATTTGTTTGGGGAAATTGGGATGCAATGATTCCAGCAGTTGAAGGAATTCCTGTTCCTTTTCTTTGTTCCGCTTAACCACATACCCTTCTCCGTTGTGCAGCATTTCCAGGCTTTCCTGGTAAGGGCCATCCACAATGAAACCTTCATACAACCATTGCGGCGTCAGCATCAGGAAAGTATTGTTAAGCTCGCTTAGCAATACCCTGTTTACCGGCACAGAATCGATCTTCTGCTGATCAAACAGGTTGTTCCTGTTTACAGGATAATCCTTTTCGAGATAAGAAAGAATATGTTCAGCCAGTGCAGCCGGTTGTGAAGCATATTGCTCCGGTTTCTGCTCTGCCAGCCATTCGAGTGTCTGGTAATCACGGAAAGAAAGCAGGAAGTATTCATTGCGGCTTTCCAGGAAAAAAAACTGGCGGGAGAATGTTTCGATCCCGTAAAGCTGCCCGTTCAATTCTATGGATGCCTGCACCTGCAGACCGCTGGTCGTTTTTATCACAGCAAACTGCAACCGCGGGCGGAAAACGCTGAACGTACAGGGTGCGGTGGAATAATGTTTATTGCCATTGAGCTGCTTGGTATGATACCATTTTGTCAGTGGGGAATACGGTTTCACCCGTTCGAACAACTGATGATAATGGCGCAGCATAGCCTGCCGTGAATAAGCCTCATACGGCATTCCTGCTTTTTGCTTGGTATGGCGTTGTTTGATCTCCCTGCGGGTTTCATCGATAGCTTCTCTGCCGAATTCCCTGAAAGCCGATTGCACCTCCCTGGGCCAATCGGGGAACAGGGTTTTAAATTCGCCTGTATTCATATCCCCTACTTCATAATGAAGAGAGGTATTGTTTTTAATGATCCGGAGGGTCTGTAAAAGAATATAGGAATCTGTGAGGCGATGAGGCGAGAGTAAGAGAGCTGTTTTTGCAGTATCATTGGTTTTCATTGGTCACCTTTTTCTTACAGGAAGTTCGGGGCGCAAACTTAAACTATTCCGGGTGGCGAATGTTATTTTTATCTCACTGGTAAATGCATTCCTTCCCGTCTTCCCGCCTTACCGGTAAGTTTTTACCGGTAAGGCGGGAAGACGGGAAGGGGTCGTTTTAGAAAATTATGGTCTTATAGGTTTGTTAGATAGAATTGTTTTAAAAAAATAAATGTATGAAGGTAGAAATCTGGTCCGATGTAATGTGTCCTTTCTGTTATATAGG
>DATAJQ010000300.1:0-3022 GCA_036262095.1 Chitinophagaceae bacterium
TGGCTGTAGCCATCGCAAAAGGCAATGCGAAATTGCTGACAGAACCTGTGCAGCTTGCTCCTCAAAAAGGATATGGTGAAGTGAGTTGGAAAACACCGATCGAGAAAAATGCTTTCGAGATACCGGTAAAAGAAAAAGTGGACCTGCTGCTTAGTGTGAATGATGCAGCTTTGAAAGGCGGGGCAAATTTTGTAAACGCGACGATCTTCATGATCAATGAACAAAAGTTCTTTGCCAGCAGCGACGGTTCCTATATTGACCAGGACATTCATCGTCTCTGGCCAACATTCACCGTTACCAAAATTGATAAAGCAACCGGCAAGTTTGAGACCCGCGATGGATTGGGCTCTCCTGTTGGCATGGGCTATGAATACCTGTTTGCAAGACCTGAAGACAAGCTGAAGAACGGGCCGCTCACTTTATACAAAAGTCGCTATGATATGCTGGAAGATGCTATCGCAGCAGCGGGGCACGTAAATGAAAAGATCGGCGCTAAATCTGTTGAGCCTGGTAAGTATGACCTGGTGCTTGATCCAACTCATCTTGGTTTGACCATTCATGAATCAACCGGTCACCCTACAGAGCTCGATCGCGTGCTGGGATATGAAGCCAACTATGCAGGCACCAGTTTTCTTACATTGGACAAATGGAAAGCAGGCAATTTCAATTATGGCAGCAAGCTCGTGAATGTGCAGGCAGACCGTTTGCAGCCTGGTTCACTCGGCGCTGTTGGCTTTGATGATGAAGGCGTGAAAAGCGGAAGCTGGGATATTATCAGGAATGGTGTCCTGGTCAACTATCAAACTATCCGCGATCAGGCGCATATCCTTGGGCTGTCTGCTTCACAAGGATGCTGCTATGCTGACAGTTGGGACAGTGTACAATTCCAGCGCATGCCCAATATTTCACTGATGCCAAATAAACAAACACGCTCTGCGAATGATATCATTAAGAACGTGGAGAAAGGCATTTATATCGCTGGCCGCGGCTCTTACTCCATCGATCAGCAGCGTTACAATTTCCAGTTTGGCGGACAGGTATTTTATGAAATAAAAAATGGCCAGATCACCGGCATGTTGAAAGATGTCGCTTACCAATCGAACACGCAGGAATTCTGGAACTCCCTCACTGATATGGCCGATGAAAACGATTACCGGCTGTTCGGCACTTTCTTCGATGGAAAAGGACAACCCTCACAGGTCAGCGCAGTATCCCATGGCTCTTCCACATCACGCTTTAATGGAGTGAATGTGATCAACACAGCCAGAAAAATAGGATAAGCTTCCTGTACAACTGTTAATATCAATGCCAAACCCGGAGCAATACCAGGTTTGGCATTTTACTTGAACCTGTACCATGATATTACAGCCATGGGGACAGGATTCTACATCATATTGAATATCAAAACCGCCACGGGTTTTGAAAAATATGGCAAATTCTTTATCGGGGAAGACGCTACTATTGCCAACGCCATTTTCAAAACGCTGCACGGCTCCGAAGAACCAAACGAAAGAAACCTGTTACAAATTGATCTGATGGAAATAAGGCACGATCTGCCTGTAAATGTCAAACTCCTTAGCTGCACTCTCGATGAAATGACCGACAACTTCAGGATCATTACCAAGGAAATATTTAAACGCTTCAACCTACAGATTTAGTCACAGCAAGAATGTACACAATAGTTTCCTCCCACAAATAAAACAGCCCCGATCAACAAACTCCCTTCCCGTCCTTCCCGCCTTACCGGTAAAAATTTACCGGTAAGGCGGGAAGGACGGGAAGGGAAGATTTTCACATATTCTTAAAACTAAAAAATTAGTTGTACAAAAAATTCCCTTATTTTTAGCCCCGATTACAAAGTACAGCCATGAAAAAAACTAATCTGCTTTTTATTATTCTCCTAAGCTTTCTCTTACCGGTCGCAGCCTTCAGCCAATCCAAAGGCCAGCTTTCCGGTACATTAACGGACAGCTCAGGAAAAAAGCCCATCGTTTACGCCACCATCACAGTCTTTGATGCCAAAGACACTTCCATTATTACTTACCGCCTGAGTGATGAACAAGGAAAGTTCAAAGTACCCTCCCTGCCGCTGCAAAAAGAACTGCGGGCAGTGATCACCGCCACAGGATTTGCTGTATGGCGGAAAGAATTTACATTATCACAGGAATCCCCCCTGCTTGACCTTGGTGCAATCAAAATGACTGTAGACGTTAAAGAAATGGAAGAAGTATTGGTGGTAGCAGAGAGACCACCGGTAGTGGTCCGCAAAGACACCATTGAATTCAACGCCTCTGCATTCAAAACATTACCTACCGCCCTTGTCGAAGATCTTCTCAAAAAATTTCCCGGCGTGGATGTTGACAAAGAAGGTAACATTACAGTGAACGGCCGCAAAGTGAACAAGATGCTTGTGGAAGGAAAGGAATTCTTCGGCAGCGATCCCAAAATAGCTTCAAAGAACCTGCCAGCTAATCTCATTGACAAAGTACAGGTAACCGATGATAAGGAAGAATTGCAACGCAATCCCGATCTTACTTCCGGCGAAGTGGGGCAGGTGATCAACCTGAAATTGAAAAAGGAGATCAGGAAGGGATGGTTTGGAAAATTATATGCCGGAGCTGGTACAGAACACCGCTATGAAGGTGGTGGTATCGTTAATATGTTCAGGGACACTTTGCAGGTAAGCCTGCTGGGTTATAGCAATAACCTTAACCGTTCCGGCTTTGGCATACAGGATGTGATGAATATTGGCGGGTTCGGTCGTAATAATATCTCCATGATGATGGTTTCCAGCGACGGGGGCTTTGCACTCAACGATATCTCTTTTGGCGGCCTCTCATCCAACAGCATACAACGCTCAACCGGTGCAGGTATAAATACCAATACCCTGTTGGGAAAGAAAACGACCCTCAGCATGCAATACTTTTTTGGTCAGAATAAAACCACGCTGGGGCAAACCATTAATACCCAGCAATTCTTTAACGATACCACGATCACCACACGGAATAACAATAATGGAGAA
>DATAJQ010000301.1:0-11768 GCA_036262095.1 Chitinophagaceae bacterium
CCAGGATCACTAATGTTGGTTGCATATTCCTTTCTTATTTTGCGCCGTAAATTAAAGTAAATTCGTTAAGAGCGGTAGTAATTTTATGCTTTATTCGTTGCCTGTGCAAAATATAACGGTGGATGATATATCATCTTTTTATCAAAAAGATGTAGAAGTAGCTGTTCTCCGCCTCGACAAGCTGCATCCTGTTATTTCCGGCAATAAATGGTTCAAACTCCGTTTTTATCTTGATCACGCAGTGAAGCAACAGAAAAAGGGCCTGCTTACATTTGGTGGTGCCTGGTCCAATCATATTGTTGCAACAGCCGCTGCATGTCGCTTGCAGCAACTGGAAGCTATCGGCATTATCCGTGGTGAAGAGCCCCCCCTTTATTCTGCAGCGCTGGGAGAAGCAAAGCAAGCAGGCATGCAATTGCATTTTATTACCAGGGCCGATTATAAGGAAAAGAAAATTCCGGCAGGCATCGATATAAGCGAATACCTGTTAGTGCCTGAAGGGGGATATGAAGAAGAAGGGGCAAAAGGCGCATCCACCATGCTGGAAATACCCGATCGTTCATTCACTCATTATATCTGTGCAGCAGGTACCGGCACAATGACAGCCGGTTTGGCCAATGCAGCTCCTCCCGGCAGCGAAGTGATCAGCATCAGCATGCTGAAAAATAACCATGAGTTGGAAGGAATGATCACCCGGTTGTTGCAACCGGCACACAGTAGCTGGCAATTGCTACATGAATACTCTTTTGGCGGCTATGCCAAACATACACCCGGATTATTGCAGTTTATGAATGAGTTTTATGCAGGCACTGGCATTCCGTCCGATTTTGTATACACAGGCAAACTGTTTTATGCAGTATCAGATCTTATAAAAAAATCATTTTTCCCGGCTGGAAGCAGGCTGCTTGTGATCCATAGCGGAGGTTTGCAGGGCAACCGCTCCCTGCCAAAAGGAACGTTAATCTTTTGATATTTTATAGCATATATTCACAGAGCCTTATCTTTGCGGGCAACAGATAAGAATCCATATCCTTTTTCGTTTCTTATATTACATGATGCGCAAACTGACCCTGTTATTTTTTCTGGCCTTGACTGTTGTGGGTAAATCATTATCTGCGCAGGATACTCTCCCCAAATTTTCCGTAAAAAATATTGGCAATAACCGTATTGTTATAGGTTGGGTGAATAAATTTGAGAACATCAGGCAGATCAGCATCCAGCGTTCATTCGACAGCCTGAAGAACTACAAGACCATTCTTTCCGTTGCCGATCCTTCCACTCCTGAAAACGGCTATGTGGATACCAAGGCCAATAACGACCGCATGTTTTACCGGCTTTATATCATGCTGGATAAAGGCGTCTTCCTGTTCAGCGACCCCAAAAGGCCGATGCTGGACACGCTTATAAGAAAAGACAAGCCAACGAGATTACAGAATGGCAATTTTACCATACCTGTTTTTGACAGTGCAAACGGAAGACCTGTTATTTCCAACAATGGCCCCAAAGGAGAAATATGGGTCCCCTCCAAATATGTATATACCTACAAAGACGGTTATATCCGCATCAACCTGCCCGATGATGATAAAAAATACAGCATCAAATTCTTCAATACCGAGAACGATCTTTTGTTTGAGTTAAAAGATATCAAGGAGAAAAACTTCAAGATCGACAAATCCAATTTCTACAAATCAGGCTGGTTCAGGTTTGAGATGTATGAAAATGGGGAACTGAAAGAGAAGAATAAATTTTATCTGCCCAAGGAGTTTTAACTATCAGCTCACCAGGTGTGACTGGAACACCTCTTCAAAATTCTTTTTCACTTTTTCCTTTACTTCCTGCATATCCACTTTGCAGCCAAGTTCTTTTTCAATAGATGTTACCTGCTTGTCTTTAATGCCACAGGGAATGATATTATCGAAATAAGAGAGATCGGTGTTCACATTCAGCGCAAATCCATGCATGGTGACCCAGCGGCTGCTGCGTACGCCGATCGCACAGATCTTTCTTTCCATCCCTTTTTTATCTGCATCAATCCATACGCCGGTTTCCCCCGGCGAGCGGCCGGCTTCAATACCATACCCTGCAAGTGTAAGAATGATCAGTTCTTCAATATTGCGCAGGTATTTGCCAATATCCGTATAGTATTTTTCAAGATCAAGAACAGGATAACCTACCAGTTGCTGCGGGCCATGAAAAGTAATATCCCCGCCGCGGTTGGAGCGGTAAAAACTGATGCCCTTGCGAAGCATGTCTTCCTCACTCAATAAAACATTGGCAATATCACCGCTTTTACCGAGCGTATAAACAGGAGGATGCTCCACGAAAAGAAGATAGTGGTCTGTTTTTAATTGAGCCGCATCGGGCATTGCTGCGCCTTTCTCCTGCAGGTCGCGGATGGCTGATTTGATGCGCACGGCTTCCTGCAAAAGTTGCTCCTGGTAGTCCCAGGCTTCCTTGTATGCCATCTGCCCCAGGTCCCTGAAATGTACTTCCTGCTTGTCCATAATTAAACCTGCAATTTACCAACAATTTTTCATCCCGCTGCTCTGAGGCAATGACCGGTTTCAGCAACTATTCCCTTTTCCCACAAAGACGACGGAGACCACAAAGAAATATTGCTGAGCATCTTCCCTGCGTTGTGGCTTTACATATATAATGGGAAAGCAAGGTGAAATATTTCTTTGTGGTCTCCGTCGTCTTTGTGGGAAAATTCAAACTGGGCCAATACTTACCTTTGCAGGAAATCGACGAACAATGCAGGAGAATGATATAACCAATAAGGCGGCCGACACGAATGATACAGGTACAGAAACCAGCGAAGAACTTTATGAGCGGTTCAGTTTTAAAACAGATAAGGGGCAGGAACCTCTTCGCATAGACAAGTACCTGATGAACAGGATTGAAGGCGCTACACGCAATAAACTGCAGCAGGCGATCAATAGCGGGCTGGTGCTGGTGAACGGAAAAGAAGTGCGGCCCAATTACAAGATCAAAGCCCTGGACGAGATCATCATATATTCCGACATGAGCCCGGAAGATACCGATGTAGTGCCTGAAAACATTCCCCTCAACATCGTATACGAAGATGCCGACCTCATGCTTATCAATAAACCCGCCGGCATGGTAGTGCATCCCGGCAGCGGTAATTATACCGGCACCCTGCTCAATGGAGTGGCCTGGTACCTGCAACAGCAACAGCCCGGGCTTACAGAAGATGCGCTTCCCCGCTTTGGACTGGTGCACCGGATCGATAAAAACACCAGCGGCCTGCTGGTGCTGGCAAAGACCGATAAAGCCATGCGGCACCTGGCCAAACAATTTTACGACCATACCATTAAGCGCCAGTACCTGGCGTTGGTATGGGGCGATATGGAAAAAGATGAAGGCACTATTGTAGCGCATGTAGGAAGGCATTTGAGATTCCGTAAGCTATTTGAAGCTTATCCCGAGGGGGATCATGGCAAAGAGGCGATCACCCATTACAAAGTGATGGAACGCTTTAATTATGTAACACTGGTGCAGTGCATACTGGAAACCGGGCGTACCCACCAGATACGCGTGCACATGAAACATATAGGCCACCCATTGTTCAGCGACGATTTTTATGGTGGTGATAAAATTGTAAAAGGCACTGTATATACCAAATACAAGCAGTTTGTAGAAAACTGCTTTGCTATCTGTCCAAGACAGGCTTTACATGCAAAAACACTCGGTTTTATCCATCCTACCACCGGTGAAGAAATGAATTTTGATACAGAACTGCCTTCAGATATGGAGCAGGTGATTGAGAAATGGAGAAAATATGTGGGTGTAACGGGTAACAGAATCAATATCTAAAAGCAGGGAGATTGTATCGCCAAGGACGCAAAGAGCGCAACGATAATCATAATATTCGTTGCGCTCTTTGCGTATCCCTTGCGCCCTTGGCGATACTTATAACCTATTCCGCTTTAAAATCAAACAATGTAGCCGTAAACATCCCTCTTTCCCTTTTTTTAAGGATCACATCCCAGTTGCCGGTATACCGTAATGTTTTGGGAACAAGGTATTCGCCGAATTTTGTCATTTCCACTTCCATTTGCACATCAAAATCATAAACACCGGCATCATAGCTGAGTTTGTAATTGCGGGCCATTACTTCCATGGTCTTGGCATCAAACCAGGTAATCATATTATCTATAACGATCTTGTTCCTCTTGCCGCTTGAAAGATCTTCTTTTGCTTTTACAGTAAAGAGATAAGCCTGCCTGCCTTCATAATCCACCTGGTCAATGGAGAAATCATAAAGCTCTGCTACATCAGGATCAAAGATGTTGATCTTTTCCCCTATAAAAGGAATGCCTGGTATCTTTTTGCCGGGGTTAAAGAACAACATCTTTAATTGTTCTTTATGTTTTTCTGTACCGCTTTTGCCTTTGGCGGAGAAAGACGTGCCTGCTACAATATTGTTCTCTCCGCAAACCCTGCCATTGGTAAAAAACAAACCGGCATACAGTTCTGCTGTATAATAATTGTAGTTCCGCTTCTTATCATAAAAATCGCCCTGGGTCGTTTCGGACACTACTTCCATGGTGCGGCAACCGTAAGCTCTTGTTTGAACGGTCTTGCTTTGCATGCCCGCTTTTCCATTCCCTTTCTTATCAACAATGCGGATATCGTTGAGTGAGGTAAAACCCAGCACGTGCAGGTTCTTGAAGGCTTTATAAAAACTGGAATCGTTTTTCACACGTTCCATAAACTTGGGAATGTTCACGTCTGTGCGGACCACCACTTCCGAAAGATTGATCATTTTAGCCAGCCTCTCATTTTCCAGGGAATCTTCCTGCGCTTGCGCATTGCAGATAACTGATAAAAATAAAAAGGCCAGGCATAGTTTAACACTTTGCATGGCCTGCAAGTTACAGCCGCATCCCCGAACAACAAAGCAAGTGGCTTACTGCACTGCTTTTTTAACAGGAGTTGTTTTTTCCTGGGCCGGTGCGCTATTTTTTTCTTCCTGCATAGGCGGAGGCACAGGCATTTTGGATGGGGAAGCTTTGATCTCCCTGGCTACTTCTTCAGCAGATTTGTTACTGGGCAGGGTTGCTGGATTCGCAGCACCGGCAGTGCGGACCCTGTTGGTTACCGGTGCAGTTGCTGATCCCTGCTGTACCCGGCTGTACTTGCCCTCCCTTATTTCTTTAGCGAGTGACGAGCCAGTGAATCCTTTGGAAGGGCTTGCGGCGGGTTGAACAGCCGGGCCATACTTCATGCCGGGTTGTGTATTATTCTTTAGTTGCTTTGAAATACTTTCTTCGGTTCTGAACTCCTGTGCGTTCAATTGTATGCCGGCTATCAGCAGCAATAGAAATAGAATATCTTTTTTCATGTTGAATGATTTCATGGTTTGAATTATTTAATGCTCACCAATACGTTTATTTTTTCTACAGCAGGTCCGTTATAATCCTGTAATGCTTTGCCCAGCACCTGGCCTACTTTCACTTTATCGGGATCTGCTTTCATGGCTACACCGGGTTGTGATGAGGTAACAAGCATATCACCTCTTCTTATTGCACCGCCTTCCATGCAGACCTTTGTAGGAACAACGCCTATTACGCCCATTGGTACTTTGTCAGAAATATCGGCGTCAATATGTTCTTCCGTCAGCAGCACGCCTGGTTTGGTTGCATACACACCGGCTACCAGATTAGAATAAGGTGTCGCTGATTTTTCTACGGCTCTGTCTTTATCAACAGAAATAATTAATACATCGCCTGCTTCATACGCAGCAAGATCACCGTTTACATCAAATATCTCGGCCACATCAGCTCCGCTGTTCTGTGTACCGCCATTGAAAAAACCCCTGCCGGCTGAGTTGATCCTTGCAACATTCACTGTACCGGGATTGCCTGATTTAAAGACGGCTATGCTGCCATTGCTATGTTGCTCTACGGTAAGTACCGGGTTGGTATTAGCCGTATTATAATTCACCAGCCTTGCTGCCTTGCCATTGCTGAAATTGGGAGTCCAGGCATAGAGCGCATTGCCGGTGCCATCTGCAGTTGTTTCCACACCATCACCTGTATTACTGGCATTGGCTGTAATACCATTGCCATTACCATCAGCAATAGCTATCAAAGCAGGACCATTGCCTGCGGGATTGGATGCATGAAAAAGCCCTGCATAACCACCTGTACCGGAAGAAACCCCATATATAGCGGCAGTACCGAAATTGGCAAACTGGGAATTGACTTCACCTCTCACTGCTGCCGAGGTTCCTGTAACCTTGTCCACTTTAAAATTACCTGCAATACCATTACCAACTGTGGTAACAGTAATCACATCACTGGTGTTGGATTCATTGAAAATATTAAACCTGCCTGCGCGTCCTGTTGCAAAACTGGGGACCCAGGCGTATAAGGCATTTCCTGCACCATCGATATTTGCTTCCATTGCATTACCATCTTTGCTGGCATTAGCTGTAATGGCATTGCCATTACCATCATTGATCGCTACCAGCGCAGGGCCATTACCAGATGCATTGGATGAATGGAATAGTCCCGCAAAGCCTCCTGTGCCGGAAGAGACCCCGAATAAACCGGCTGCGCCAAAGTTGCCGAAGATCGTTTTTACTTCACCTCTTACAGCTGCAGCTACGCTATTGGCATTATCCACCAGAAAAGAAGCCGCATTGCCTTGCGTATTATCAGGAATATTTCCATTACCGTTTGTTTCCACTTCCAGTGTATTGCCAGTGGTATTGGTATTATTGAAGTTTTCAAAACGCCCTGCACGACCGGTGCTGTTGTTCAATCCCACCTGCCCCAGCACCCCAACAGCAGTACCGGCAGCACTGGTCGCAATAAAACCTCTTACACCATAACCACCGCCATCATTGCGGCCAACAACAGCGCCTGCGATATCGCTGGTAGTGCGGCCTACCACGGCTTCACCGCCGCCATTGTTATCTCCTACCACCCCGGCGCTTGATTGAGACTGCGTAATACCATGCACCCCAAATCCACTGGTGGTTAAAGCACGCACACCCGCGCCATTCCCCGTTGTAGTAACAGTTACACCGACTCCGTTCCCGACCGTATTTACACTCAGCACCGTATTATTGTTTGAATTGTTGAAGATCGACATGTTAGCGGGTATGCCTGTATTACTGGTTGCCTGCAAACCTGTGCCTGTATTACTATTGGCGTAAACGCCATAACCATTGGCTGATGCATTGCCATATACGCCAAGCCCGTTGGGTGTTACGCCGTAAACGCCCCAGCCACTGCCGTTCTGTGATCCATATACTCCAACACCAAGCCCTCCGGTGCCATCATTGATACCACGCACACCGGCAGAAAAACCACCAGGAGAAGTATTGGTTACCTGGCCTCTTATAGCAGCAATATTGGATGTTGTACTTCCATTCGTGCCTTCCAGCGAAACGCCATCACCGGCATTATTGATAGAAAACAAGGTAGCCGCAGAATTTTCATTCGCCATATAAGGCAGTATGAGCCCTCCACCGCCGATATTTGCGGGTGCCCATTCAACTCCATTGTATATCAATGCCTGTCCATTCGTTGGAGCAGTATTGCTCACTCCCTTGCCCTGAAGCCCTTTTACGGTTGGGTCGGGATAAGTGCCGGCAAGATCGCCGCCCGCTGCCACTCCATTAATGGACCCAGCCGGGCCAACAGGGCCAACTGGGCCGGGAGGACCGGCAGGACCCGGAGGGCCCGCTACGCTGTTTGCAGCAAATAAGGCATAAGGGACTGAAGCGAGTTGTGAAGTGCCGACATTGATAAAAGCCGAGCCTCCTGCCGGATCAATTTCCACCTGCACGAATTTATCTCCTGTGGCCCAGTCGATACCTTGAATGGTGCCGGTAACGTTAGTGGCACCAGGGCTTCCAACCAGTACATTGAATAATCCTACTGCATTGGTGGTCAGTCCGCGTGTTTCAGCATATACAACAGGGCCGGTTGCCGTGCCGTTACGGATACTAAGGCGGAGCGTGATCGCTTTATTCTGGATCACGTTACCTACAGCATTCCGTGCAACGCCCTGATAATTGAATAAACCTGGCGCCTGGCCATACAATAATTGCATTGCCAGCATCAGCCAGCATAAGGCAAGAATCTTTTTCATGTTCATGATGTGTTAGAGTGAAGGGTTTATGGTTGATCGAATTACTTTCCGATTTTCATTACCTGGAGACCGCTGTAGCGGGTAAATATGGTATGCAGTTCAGCGATCACATAGTAAACTCCGGGAGGATGACCAGTAAGATCGAATTGATATATGCCGCAGCAGCCGGTATACATAAAACTGCGGCGGTCCAGCACTTTCCCGCTGGCGTCTACCAAACGAAGATTCATTGGACCGGGCTCCTTGATAAAGAAGTTCACTTCAAACTTACCCACGGTGGGGTTGGGGAAAAGACGGTAATCAGCAGGCTGGAACCTGGCGTTGCCGGGCAGGCTCTTACCATCTGTGCAAGGCTGCAATACTCCCTGCGTTAACAGTACAGCACTATCCGGAGGGGCGAAAGAATTAATAACAAGCATTTCCCCGAAACTCCACTCAAAATGAAAATAGGAATCGGGGTTATTGTAGGTGCCGCCTGCTGTATTTAAAGCAGCCGGTACAACACTTTGAGCATAAGAGTAACCGATGGCGCATAATATGGCCATTGCTGAGAGGAGAGTTCTTCTCATAAGCAAGATTTAGTTTGTAAATAAGATTGCTACTATTAGAGCTACTCTATCGGTGCGGTAGAAAAAAATGGGGGGTGGATACATGCAAAGCTAGATCACATGAGAACGAAAATCAATACCCTTTTTGTGTGATCTTGCAGTTGTTGAGCCAGAAGTCGTTTTTATGAGTAAAATGTGTGCAGTTCAGCTTATCCGGGAAACATCATTCTATAATCCACATTCACTTTTCCTTTGGAGATATCGGTGAGCTTGCCTTTCATCAGTTTCCTTTTCAACGGAGAAATATGATCGATAAAAAGCTTACCATCAATATGATCGTATTCATGAAGGATCACGCGCGCAGTGAGGCCGTTGAATGTTTTTTCCTGGGGCTGGAAATTTTCGTCCATATAACTGAGCGTAACGGATTCGTTACGGTAAATATCTTCGCGGATCTTGGGAATGCTGAGACAGCCTTCATTGTATGACCATTCCTTACCTTCCAATACCACAATGTGGGCATTGATAAAAGCAGCTTTGACACCGGGAGCATCGGGGTAGGTGTCTTTTTCATCTTCTTCCATGTTGGCAAACATCTGTTCTGTATCCACTACAAACAGGCGGATGGAACGGTTGATCTGCGGAGCCGCAAGACCCACGCCATTGCTTTCATACATGGTTTCCCACATGTCCGCAATAAGTTTTTCCAGATTGGGGTAATCGGGTGTAATATCCTCAGCCACTTTCCGCAATACCGGGTGGCCATAAGCTACAATAGGTAAGATCATCTTTAAACTACTTGATTGAACAAGGTACAAAGGTACGCGATCCTGCTTAAAATACAGGCAAGGGAGAAACACAAAGATTTATAACCAAATAGTTATATGTCAATTACATCCGGCAAATCAGCCAAAATCTGTTTTAAACACATCCTTCCCATCCTTCCCGCCTTACCGGTAAATGTTTACCGGTAAGGCGGGAAGGATGTCATACAGACCGCATGTATTCCTGTAACATGATGGTGGCAGCAATTTCGTCCACGAGGGCCTTGTTCCGGCGCTGCATTTTTCTGAGGCCCATTTCCAGCATGGCATCTTTGGCCATTTTGGAAGTGAAACGTTCGTCCACTTTTTTGATGGGCATGGAAGGGAAATTCTTCTGAAGATCTTTAATGCATTTTTCCACCAGGGGTGTGGCATGCGTATCGGAATCGTCCCAGTTCTTTGGTTCACCGATAATGATCAGTTCCACCTGTTCCCGGCTGAAATAGTCTTTCAGGTAAGGGACCAGTTGTTTTGATTCAACTGTGGTGAGACCGCTGGCAATGATCTGCAGGGGATCGGTAACGGCAAGGCCGGTACGCTTAAGACCGTAATCAATGGCGAGAATTCTGGGCATGCCGCAAAGATAAACACGGATAGCTGTTATATCATAAGAGGCATACTATCGAGAAAGAAAAGATCGGCAATCACAAAGACCGCAAACACCACCGATGCGATTCCGTTTGCCGTCATGAAAGCAAGATTGACCTTACGAAGATCATTAGGCCTGACAATAGAATGCTGGTATATAAGCATCCCTGCAAAAACAGTTATGCCGGTCCAATAAAGCCAACTAAACTGACCAATATAGCCTGCCGTAATTACAAATAAAGCGCTAAGAATATGAAGCACCTCTGAAACCCTTAATGCTTTTGCTTTCCCAAGCCAGGAAGGAATTGAGTACAGGGAGTGGGTTTTATCAAATTCTTCGTCCTGCAATGCATAAATAATATCAAACCCGCTGACCCAACAGATTACTGCCAAAGAAAAAAGAACTGGCAAAAGCCGGAATTCACCGGTGACCGCTAAAAAAGCGCCTATCGGGGCCAATGATAATCCAAGCCCTAGAATAAGATGGCAAAAGGGAGTAAAACGCTTGGTATAACTATATCCCAATACCACCAACAATGCTACAGGAGACAAATAAAAACAAAGCGGATTAATAAAATAAGTACAGGCAATAAACAGAAGACAATTGACAATAGTAAATAACAGTACGTTTTTTGCTTTTAAAATACCCGCAGGAATTTCACGGATGGCTGTGCGGGGGTTCTTCGCATCAAAGCTTCTATCTAAATACCGGTTAAAAGCCATAGCTGCACTGCGGGCAAAAACCATACATCCAATAACCAATAAAAACCGGATGATCACTTCTTTGGTTGAAGCAGGATAATGGCCTAAACCTTCCCGTTTCATTTCAAATACCCCCAGAAAAAAGCCTATCAATGCAAAAGGCATCGCAAAAATGGTATGCGAAAACTTTATTAGACTGAGATACTTTTTAGCAGTAGTCATCCGGCAAAGATAAACCAATCCCGCCGACCGGAAAATAACGTTTAAACATTAAATTTTCAAGCCTTCACCCCTGCCCCTCCCTTCTTAGCCTTCCTCTCACCAGTTCCCAAAGCACCACCCCTGCCGCCGTCGCAATATTCAACGAATGTTTCATTCCCAATTGCGGGATCTCCACACAGGCATCACACAAATGGATCGTGGATTGCTCCACACCAGTCACTTCATTGCCCAGCACTACGGCCACCTTTCCCTCCAAAGCAGGGGTGAGTTCCTGTAAAGCCCGGCTCCCTTCGGCCTGTTCTATCGCATAAATGGCGTATCCATCTTCTCTTAACTGTGAAATGGCCTCGGCAGTTGTGGAAAAATGCCGCCAATTCACTGTTTCTTCCGCACCTAAAGCTGTTTTTTTAATCTCCTTATGGGGAGGCTTTGCAGAATAGCCAATGATATAGATCGCTTCCACCAGGAAAGCATCAGCAGTACGGAACACACTGCCAACATTATACGCACTACGGATATTTTCTAAGACGACGATAATGGGAGTTTTCTCCGATTGCCTGAATTCTTCGACCGATTTACGGCCCAGTTCTTCCATACTCAGTTTTCGCATAGCGCAAAAATAATTCACACCCGTTAGAATACGGTTCGTTCATGGCAGCAAAGCAATTATATTTGTCGCCCATGGCGAAAAGCAAAACAGAGGAAACCCCGATGATGCAGCAGCACCGGGCCATTAAACAGAAATACCCGGATG
>DATAJQ010000302.1:0-3733 GCA_036262095.1 Chitinophagaceae bacterium
TAATTGTTCAAACTCCATACGATCATTTCCTTCCCTCGAAACTTCATACGGCTGTCGATCTCTCCTTCAAGTTTTGGGAATGCAAAGTATCCATGCGCCCTTTCACGGTGCTGGCCGATCGGCCCGTAATTCTTCAGTAAACGCTCGAAAATATCTGCCATATTAAGAAATTGTTATAGGTTTTAAAACTGCGCAAAGGTAAGGTTTTCAGGGAAATGCTTGCAGGGAGCAAGACGCAGGAGTAGCGCTAAAACCGTAATTAAACTGCGTAAAGGTAGGGATTTAGCGTAATTGGGGGTAGGTATTGCCACAGTTTGAATGTTTTCCCACCAAGACGACGAGGACCACAAAGAAATATTGCCTGGGCGTTTCCCTTGCGTAAAGGGCTTTATGGATTTAAGAACGTGGTTAAAATATTTCTTTGTGGTCCTCGTCGTCTTGGTGGGAAACCGCAATCTTATTAGCGGGAATACCAACCTGCCGGGGCAACAAAAAGCCGCACCTGAAATAGTGCGGCTTTTAAGCAAGTAGATTTGATTTCTTGATTTAGATCACTATCAGGGCATCCCCATAGCTGAAGAACCTGTATTTATCTTTTATCGCTTTCTTATAAGCTTCCATTGTCAGCTCATAACCTGCAAAGGCACAGGTCATGATCAGCAGGCTTGTTTTAGGCAAATGGAAATTGGTTACCAGCGAATCGGCAATATTGAAATCATAAGGAGGATGGATAAACATATTGGTCCAGCCCTCAGATGGCTTCAGTAATTTTTGCGCGGTGAAAGAAGACTCCAGCGCCCGCATGGTTGTGGTGCCGATTGAGCAAATACGGTGGCCGTATTCCTTGGCGCGGTTCACGATCTTGCAGGCTGTTTCATCAATGTGATAATACTCTGCATCCATTTTATGCTTGCTGAGATCTTCCACTTCAATAGGGCGGAATGTTCCCAGGCCGGTATGCAGGGTCACTTCTGCGAAACGGATACCCTTGATCTCAAGACGCTTAATCAGTTCGCGGCTGAAGTGAAGTCCTGCTGTTGGAGCAGCCACTGCACCTTCATGCTTTGCATATACGGTTTGATAACGCTCTTTATCTTCTTCGTCGGGTTTGCGTTTGATATATTTTGGAAGGGGGGTCTCGCCCAGTTTTTCCAGTTGCTCACGGAATCCTTCCTCGCTGCCTTCCCATAAGAAACGGATAGTACGGCCACGGCTGGTAGTATTGTCGATCACTTCTGCCACCAGGTCTTCCTGGTCGCCGAAATACAATTTATTTCCTACACGGATCTTACGGGCAGGGTCCACGATCACGTCCCAAAGGCGGTTGGGTTTGTTCAGTTCGCGAAGCAGGAACACTTCGATCTTGGCGCCTGTTTTTTCCTTGCGGCCATACATGCGGGCAGGAAAAACCTTGGTGTTGTTTACTACAAAAACATCTTTATCATCAAAGTAATCCTGGATATCGCGGAAGTGCTTGTTCTCGATCTGGCCGGTGTGACGGTGAATGACCATCATACGGGCATCTTCACGTTTTTTGGCAGGATTTTGTGCGATAAGGTTTAAAGGGAGGTCGAAACGGAATTGGGAAAGCTTCATATTATATTTTGAGTCTTTTTCTTTAATATCCTTGTCCTTCATGATTTCTTACCGGATGGTAGGAAACAACTCCTGAATGACAAACTGAGATCTCATGACTCAAACCGGTAACAGAGTACCTGAGGGGGAATCACCAATCCCCGGTCTTACGGCACCGGGTCTGGTCATGCGCCAGCTTTAAGGGCAGCAAAATTACATATAAACGTGCAATTACAGCCATTTGTTGCCTGGATTTTTTTAAAAGGGAAAATGTGTTGAATCTCAGATAATTAAACAACATAAATGTAAAATCCCTGTTATAGATAAAACAGATTTTAACGCCAGCCGTTTTCAATAAAATAGTAAATTCAGCCGGATGTTCGATGGCGGACCACCTAAACTAGTTCCCTTTTATGAAAAGAGCCCTGATCCTGTTCCTGTTGTTAATGCCATTCCTCCTGCATGCCCAGCCCAAGACAAAGAACAAAAACTATCCCAGCCTTCTCTGGGAGATCAGTGGCAAAGGCATGAAAAAACCTTCATACCTCTTTGGCACCATGCACGTGAGCAGCAAACTGGCTTTTCACCTGGCTGATTCGTTTTATATCGGCATCCGTAATGCAGATGTGGTGGCATTGGAAACCAACCCCGAATCATGGCAGGAAGATATGAGCAAGTATGACCTGGGAAATAATGAATACGGGAACTATATCATCAATTATACGGGAGCAGAAACGCCTAATGATTACCTGCGCATCAACACCCTTCGTTTTTATAAGTATGACAAGAAAATAGAAAGGGCTCTTTATAGCAATCCTTCCACTATCAATAACCTGCTTTACCGCAGCTATGGAAATGCCTCAAGCGATTTTGAAGAAGATACTTATCTCGACATGTATATCTACCAGTGCGGAAAGAAATGGGGCAAAAAAGTGGCGGGTGTGGAGCAATATGGCGAAAGCATGAAACTGATGGCTGAAGCTTATAAGGATGCAGCAAAGGATAAGAATAAAAAAGAAAGAAGTTATGACCAGGAAGAAGGATATTCTTCCAATAAACTGCAGGAGGCTTATCGCAGCGGCAACCTGGACTGGCTTGATTCCATCAATAAATACAACAGCTTTTCCAGCGCTTTTGATGAAAAATTCCTGTATCGCCGGAATGAGATACAGGCCAGTTCCATTGATTCTATCTTACGTTCCGGTCAGTCATTGTTTGTTGGAGTGGGAGCAGCCCATCTTCCCGGCAACAGGGGCGTGATAGAGATACTGCGCCGGCAGGGGTATCGCCTCCGGCCTGTAAAAATGGGAGCCAGAGACAGCCAGCATAAAAACCAGGTGGAAAAACTGCGTGTGCCGGTCGTGTTCCATCCACAACAGGCAGATGATGGTTTTTTTAAAGTGGACATACCCGGTAAGTTTTACAAATTCGGTGATGATGCTTCCATGGACCAGCGCCAGTATGCAGACATGGCCAATGGCAGCTATTATATGGTAACCCGTATCATGACCAATGCCTGGATGTGGGGGCATAATACAGACCGGGTAAGAAAAATTGTCGACAGCCTGCTGTATGAAAATATACCGGGCAAGATCATCCGTAAAACACCCGTTGTCCGAAACGGTTATCAGGGCATTGACCTGGTGAATAAAACCCGCCGTGGAGATATACAGCGTTATAATATTTTCACTACTCCATTTGAAGTGATCATTTTTAAAATGAGTGGTACAGGTGAATATGTGAGCCAGGGAGAAGAAGCGCAACGGTTTTTTTCCAGCATTCAATTGAAAGAATATAAAACTCTGCCGGAGGGCATGGCCGCCAACTGGAAAAAATATTCACCACCCTATGGCGGTTTTTCCATTGACATGCCGCATGAGCCTTATGTGGGCAATGACGGGAGCTGGATATATGATGCAGAAGACAGGAACACACATACACAATACCGGGTGATCCGTACAGATGTCCACAATTATCATTTTGTGGAAGAAGATACATTTGACCTGGGATTGATGGATGAAAGCTTTGCCGCTTCTGAATTTATTGATAAGGAGATCAGCCGCCAGCACACAACAGCAAATGGTTATCCTGCACTTGATTGCCGTTATAAAGACAAGAACGGAGGCGTTTACCTGGTGAGGTTTATTATCCAGGGGCC
>DATAJQ010000303.1:0-8415 GCA_036262095.1 Chitinophagaceae bacterium
CCTGTTGCGCCACTCATTCTGTACAAGAATCCCCATACATTTGTAAACCTACAACAAGTTTTTCATGTGGCAGGAGCTATCAGCGCAATTACAGCAAGGTGATATCAAAGCATTGGCCCGGAGCATTTCCCTGGTGGAGAACGGTTATGAAGGTTATGCTTCGTTCCTGGAGCAATTGCCTGCAGGCAAAGCTGATATCATTGGTATCACCGGCCCTCCCGGCGCAGGTAAAAGCACGCTGGTGGATGCATTGATCGGTGAGCTGGTAAAGGATGGAAAAAAGATCGCTGTGCTTTGCGTTGATCCCTCATCACCCTTTCATCTTGGCGCTGTGCTGGGCGACAGGATCCGGATGAGTGAATGGTATACCAATCCTGCAGTATTCATCCGCTCGCTGGCCAGCCGCGGAAGCATGGGCGGCCTGCATCCCATGATCATTGAAATAACTTACCTGTTGAAAGCAGCAGGTTTTAATCATATCATTATTGAAACCGTTGGTATCGGGCAAAGTGAAGTGGAGATTGCCGGGCTGGCAGATACTACTGTGGTTGTGCTGGTACCAGAAGCCGGCGATGAGATACAAACAATGAAATCGGGACTGATGGAAATCGCCGATATCTTCGTCGTAAACAAAAGCGACCGGCCGGATGCCGATCATTTCGTGAAAAATCTGCGGCTGATGCTCGCACCTTCTTTTACCCGGCATAAAGAAGAAGTGCCTGTATTAAAAACCGTAGCTTCTCAAAAAACAGGCATACCGGAACTGGCCTCAGCGATCATCCGCCAGGGTTCTCATGCCGATTCCAAAAAGAAAGCTTTTCTGCTTGCGTCCAAAGCATGGCATATTCTTCAAAGAATACAGATGCAGCATATTGATCAGCAGCAACTGGAAACCGAGATCCGGGAAGCGCTGAAAAAAGGGACGTTCAACTTATTTGCTTTTGTAAACGAAGTAAGCAGGCGTCAGAAGGAAACTCCTTACCTGTTTTCAATATGCTCTATCATCACCAGCCATGATGAATACGGTGAAATGAGAAAAAGCTTTGAGCATTGCGGATTCACACAAGATTGCGAATACATTTTTGCCGACAATACAACGTATAACCAGTTTGATGCGTACACTGCCATTAACCATTTTCTCCGGGAAGCAAAAGGCAAATATATCATTATCGTTCACCAGGATGTAAGATGCATTGATAGCATTTCCCGGCTGCAGAAAATACTGACCGATCTGACGCTTGAGGATGATAAATGGGCTGTTTGCGGTAATGCAGGTGCAATGGGCTATCACCGGGATGTTCGGTATATTACCAATGGCGGAAAAGTTGTAACACATGAAAACCTGCCGGCAAAAGTATTTTCCCTGGATGAAAACCTGTTGGTCATTCGTCAGTCAGCCAATATTGTTGTGTCTGCTGACCTGAAAGGTTTTCATCTCTATGCCGCTGATCTCTGCCTTATTGCTGATTACCTCGGTTATTCCTGCTATGTTATTCCTTTCATGGTAAAACACCTCAGCCTGGGGAATCTGAAGGATCTGAAAAGGCAATTACCTGAGTTCCTGGACCTGTACGGGAAGAAACTAAGACGGCGTTTTATTCAAACCCCAAGCAGCAAGTTTGTTCTAAGCAACTCTTCTTTCAAAAATAGATTTCTTAATGGGAAACTGTTCTTCCTGGTGAAGTGGTATGAAGGAATAAAGCTTTTTTTTAAAACATCCCGTCACAAAAGCCAGTACAGGAAATCTGTCAGGGATGAATAACTCAAAAGCGGGTGATCTCGTTTTTGTCCACAGAATTCCGGACAGTATTCACCACTTCTTTCACAGTCAGCAATTTCCTTTCACCGGCTGCTTTAAAAAGCCTTTTGCGGCTTGCAATTACTTTGCTGTAGTTTTGGGTGAACGATCGCAGTGATTTCAACCAGCTCCATCTCATCATAAAAAGATAAGCCAGGCTTTCAAATCCGAGTTGAATAAACCATTGAAACCGCTTGAAGGTATTCAGGTGGATAGCATGCAGGTACATTTTATTCCTGTTATAAACAACCCGGATATTCTTTTTCTTATTGCTGGATTTGATGGATACAGAAAGTTTATGCCGGCAAACAGAAGAATCATCATAATAGCATTTCCATCCCATCCGCCAGGCCCGGAGGCTTAATTCAAAATCTTCCACATAAAAAGGAGCAAACAGTTCATCAAACCCGCTCAGCAACAATAATTTTTGACGGTCTACAAAAGCATTGGCACCAGAGAGGTACATGCTGTAAAGCCATTGGTTCTGCTCTTTATGAACCGGGATATAATTCCCGGAGGTTTTGATCTTAAGGCCATGAAAGGAAGGGTATTTGCCTCCATCCTGTATCTTATCATCATCCCAGCCGATGATCTTTCCCATAACACCAAATGTATCGGCCCTCTCAAAATAGCGGAGCAGGCCATTAAAATAGTTTGGCGTAAGCTTTACATCACTGTTCAGCAATAAAACATGGGAATACTGTGCATTAAAAATTCCGGTATTGATAGTAGGAGAAAAACCCTTGTTGGCCTCATTGACCAATAATTTTACTTCGGGATACTCTTTTTGCAGAAATGAAATGGAATCATCAGAAGAGCAATCATCGCAAACAATGATCTCGAAAGGAAGTGCCGCACCCTTAGCTGCTTCCAAAATGGAAGGCAATGTTTGCTCCAGCAAATAACGCCCGTTATAGTTAGGAATTACAATAGATATACCTGAAACGACGGCAACTGCTTGCATTTTGATAATCTTCCCTTACCGGGACTTGACAGAAATAAAATAACCTGGAATATTACTCTTTATTGCTTTGCCACCACTTGTAACCGATATACCCCACTATAAGGAAAGGCGTAAAAGCCAGGTAGACAATGCCGGTATTCAGCCCTTTTGCGGGCCCTTCACCTAATTGCTGCGCTGTTTTTGTGCAAATAGAGCATTGTGCTCCTGCCGTAAGAGAGAGTAGGATAGAAAAACATGCTGTCAGCCAATAAACCTGTAACCTCTTTTTCATCACCATTATTTGACTGCAAAAGTACTAAAGAGATGGCGGAGCAAAAAATTCTACTTTATGCTTCCTCCGCTTCCTTCAACCACCCCTGTCAAATGAATCAGGTTCAGGGTATTAAAATCTTGAAAAGAGTTCCATAAATTCCTGGCGCCGGTTCCGGGAAATATTAATGGAAGCATCATTGTCCATAACAATATAGCCTCCATCACCACGCACAAATTTCTTGATCCGGTTAATATTAATAAGAAATGAACTGTGAACACGATAGAAATCAGGCCCGCTCAGCGCTTCATCAATTTCTTTCAACACTTTCGATACCAGGATCTTTCTTCCTCCAGCCAATATCACATGGGTATAGTTGCTTTCGGCTTCACAATAAATTATGTCCTGCGTAGCTACAAACACCAATCCGTCGCCGGAAGTGAGTGCAATGCGCTGAGGAGTGGTTTTGTTCGAATGATGTATGTTTTGCAATAACAGGTCAAATTGTTCACGTGTGGGGACGTTCTTTTTTTCTTCAATGCGGCTGATGGTTGCTTTCAGATCGTCAGGGTCAACGGGTTTCAGCAGGTAATTAAGCGCTGCATATTTAAATGCCTTGATAGCGAACTGATCATAAGCGGTACAGAATACCACATCAAAGAAAAGCTTATCGAACTGTTCCAGCATATCAAACCCGTTCATCTTCGGCATCTCTATGTCGAGAAAAACCACATCGGGCTTACCGGCATGAATTGCAGCGATCCCTTGTTCGGCTGAATTGCACATGGCAATGATCTCCACCTGCGGGCAATAGGTTTTCAACAGCCATTCCATCATTTCCAGTGCATTCTTTTCATCGTCTACGAGAATACATTTTATCATACTAATCAGTTTTTATTACCCGTCTATGGGTATTTTCAGGATAACTTTTGTGCCGGCTGCTTCGCCATTGCTTGCTACGAGATCATTTACTTCCACAGATGCTTCTGCCTCTATCTGTTTGGTCAGCAAAGCCAGGCGGTCTTCCGTCAGCTTCATGCCCAGTGATTTCTTGGTGGAAGCAGATTTGCTTTTCAGTTCTTTTGCCCTGGTCCTTCCCACTCCATTATCTTCAATCACACATTCCAGCAATGAGTCCGTTTTCCGTGTGATATGGATCGTAAGATGTCCGGCCGTTTCTTTATGCAGCAGCCCATGCCAGATCGCATTCTCCACATAGGGTTGTATGATCAGCGGCGGCACATAAATACTGTCTGCCTGCACTCCTTCACTTACGCTGATCGAATAGGAAAACTTCTTTTCAAACCTTATGCTTTCCATTTCTATATACAATCGCAGTGCTTCCAGCTCATTTGAGAGGGTAACAGATTTGCTGTTGGAATTGTCCAGTATCAACCGGATCAATTTGGCAAACCGGGTGAGGTAAAGAGAAGCAGTAGCCTGGTCACTTTTAACGATGTACCGGTTGATGGAGTTGAGACAGTTGAAAATGAAATGAGGGTTCATTTGTGCCCTTAATGCCTGCATTTCCACATCGGCCATTTTTCGTTGGGTATCCATTAGTATTGCTTCTGCCTTTGCCCGTTCTGCTTCAGCTTTTGCTTTCACGATCTTGTTGGCACACAAGGACGCAATTGTAGTGAGGATCGACAAATGCTTTTGAGTAAAGAACCCTTTTTTTGAGTGTTCGCAATCAATCACTCCCAACACTTTCCCGTTGGAGATGATCGGAACCGCGATCTCCGAATAGCGCCGTTCATCATCTACAATATAGCGGGAGTCCTTACTTGTATCTTCGATCAGCTCTGCACGGCCACTTGCTGCCACGCTACCGGTGATGCCTTTACCCAAAGGTATTTCCATTGGCTCTTTTATTTCATAAGAAATGGGGCTCTTTGGGCCATGTGCAGCACGCTGGATCAGTACTTTTCTTTCATGGTCCAGCAGGTAGATCACACAATCTTCAAAATGAAGCCGGCCGATACAGTTCTTCGCCACATCCCATAAGATCGCTTTCACCGAATTGGTTTCATAAATGCTGACAGCAAAATAATTGATGGCCTGTTCTGCTTCCAGTTCTTCCTGCTGTTCCTGTATCTTCTTATTCCTGTTCCTTACGATCATCCAGATAATGCTTCCTGCAGCAAGCACCAGCAAACTGATAAACCACCAGGCCATCCAGTAGGGCGATTCGATCTCAAAAGAAAAAGTATTATTGGCATCCACCCAATCCACGCGGTTAAGGCTGGCCTGCACTTTCAGGTTATACTTGCCGGGCGGCAGGGAGGTGAAGCGGACAAGATTGTTGTTGCCCAGGTATTTCCAGTCGTTATCAAAACCGGCTACCTGGTAGCGGTAAGTCACCTTATCGGCATTATTAAAATAAGCTACCGCAAATTCCACTTCCATAGACCGGTCAGAATAGGGGATGGAATATTGCTTATCGAATGAATACACGATCGAATCCTTATTGCCCAGGCTGGCCTGACTGATATATGCCTGGAAGGATTCTGCCGGCGCAGTAAATGTATCAGGGTTCCAGTAGTTGATCCCATTCACCCCACCGAAATAAACCGTTCCCTGTTTATCCCTGAACCAACTGTTCCCATTGAACCCATAACCCTGCACATTATCAGAGTAATCAAAAAGGTTGAGCTTGAATGTAGCAGGATCATAACGGTAAATGCCGTGCTGCGAGCTGGCCCATATCACCTCATGTGTATCCTGATAGATCGTATAAAGATTGATATGATCGAATACATTGGTTATTTTATCCACTACTATTCTTCCATCCTGGTATCTCGAGGCATATAATCCCTGCTCGCATGAAAAAAGCAGGCGGCTGTTTTGCTGCATAAAAGAACTGGTGATGATCTGCGCAGGAGAATCGGGGAAAGATGCTTTGTGCAAATAGTTGTAGTTGGAATCTATACAATGCAATCCACTGTTGGTAGTGATCCAGATAATGCCATTGGCCCCCTGATGAGCGAAATTGGGGTTTTCTCGGGTGATCATGGGCAAAGGCAATTCCTTTAACAGGTAGGTCCGGGCTTCAAGTACATAAATAGCTTCTTTTCCCATTACAAGATGGTCACCATTATGTAGCGTAATAACATCATCAATAAAATCCTTTTCGCTTTTTACTCTTATGCTATCCGATTCAAAAGAGGGCCGGCGGTATTTTTTGGTCAACGGATCAAACAGCCACATACCCTTGTCCGTTGGGCCGAGAATAATGTATTTGCCATCGTATACCAATCCACGAATGGACGGATGGCTAAGTTTATCAGTGCTTTCAGGAGAAGGTAGAAAAAATTCCCAATCGCGACGGTTTGCTTTCCAATTAACAAAACCATTGCCTGTTGCCAGCCACAGATTGCCCTTTTCATCTTCCTGTATCTTCCGGATATTGTCGATGCCAGCGGGGAGCACATCATTCAATTGCCTGATACGGGCAAGCCCGATCGGTGAATGCTTTACGGCAAACCTCACTACGCCGTCAATAGTCGCCATCCATGCATAACCATCTGTGTCAAGGTAAATGAAATTGCCATAATCATTTGTTCCCACCTTCCGGCCACTCAGGAAAAACTGCGGACGGATATATTGATTTGTTTCATTATTGTATTCAAATATTCCCTCCCTTGAAGCGATCAGAAAGCGATGTGGAGCAAACTCCACGATACTCCTTGTAGCAAAATAACTTGAATGTAAGCTCCTCAGGTTTGGAGGCAATACCATTGGATTTACCCTGCCGGTTTTAAAATTATGCCAGTAGCTTTTGCCGTCCCAACTGCTGGCAACAATACTATCGCGGTTGATTGGAAATATCTTGTAGATGTTTACATTGGGAAGGCTGTCTGCTTTGTTGCTATGCAGATCATATCTTACTATATGTTGCCCGCTTTGATAAAACAGGAGGTCATCGTACAAAACAGCAAGCGGCATAGTGCTTACGGAGGGAGATGGTATGGAAGAAAGCCAGGGTTGAAATGTTCTGCCTGCTGTTTCATACTTATACAGCCCTTTATTCGTCAGCAGGATGATACTTTTATCTTTCAGTTGGAAAACAGGCCCTGAAGCGAACGATGAATCTTCAGCGGAAATATATACCTGCTTAAGATCACCTTTTTCTTCTGAGAAAAGAAAGATCCTGTTGGCCCCGGTTACCCATACATGACCGTTCTCATCACAAAGCAGGTTATCCCATACCACGCCTTGTTTGAAAGTGACGATCCTTTTGCCATCAAAGCGCTGCAACTGGCGGCGGTAGAGGACCCATAAACAGCCCCTCTTATCCTTTGCTACCGAAGAGATAGTGCCGGGTTGCAATCCGGAGGAATAATCAAATAATTGGAGATGATAATCGGGCAGTTGGGCATTGACGGTCAGGGTCAGCACGACCATTACCGCCGCTAAAAGCAGTTTTTGTATAATGCGCGTTCTTTTCAAGAAGGGTTATTGATTCAAATTACTGAGAAACGCGGTAAGGTCAATGGTTAATGGTCTTCGGAGATGAAAATAGGATGAGGGAGAGGATTAGAGAAGGGCGTTCGAGTATTTGGTGAATCTGTTTAGTAGATGGTATTCTTCTGTTGACGGAATGGATCATTGGCAATCATCCTTTTCCCTGTCACCCCGGCCCTGGTTCAGGAAAATAACAGGTATAGTACAATAAGAGCCGGGGTCTCCCCAACGTTGAGGAGACCCCGGCTCTTATATACTTTAAACCAGAATGAGGTCTGAACCAGGGCCGGGGTGACAGGGAAACGATTCACGGTCACTCGGCCATTGATCATCGGTCATTCTTAAATTGCTTGCGCACTCATCTTCTTGCTTTGCTTCAAACGTTCATTTTCATCCAGTATCACTTTACGCATACGGATAAAGTTGGGCGTTACCTCGATACACTCATCCTGCTGGATGTATTCCATGCATTCTTCGAGTGTCATCAGGGTTTTGGGAGCAATGCGGGTAGCGTCATCACTGCCGCTGGCGCGGTGGTTGGTGAGCTTCTTACCTTCAGTAGCGTTTACGATCAGGTCGCCGGGTTTGATATTCTCGGCAATGATCTGTCCGGCATAAACATCTTCACCCGGATCAACGAAGAATGTACCGCGGTCCTGCAATTTATCGATAGAGTAACCGGTTGTTTTTTCTGTATTCTTCGACAGCAACACGCCGTTGTTACGACCAGGGATAGGTCCTTTCCAGGCTTTGTATTCGCTGAAGCGGTGGGCCATTACGGCTTCGCCTGTAGTGGCAGTGAGCATTTGTGTACGCAGGCCGATCAATCCACGGGAAGGGATCTCGAATTCCAGGTGCTGCATTTCGCCTTTGGTTTCCATGATCAGCATTTCACCTTTGCGGCGGCTAACCAGGTCGATCACTTTGCTGGCGAAT
>DATAJQ010000304.1:0-50015 GCA_036262095.1 Chitinophagaceae bacterium
TTATGGGTTCCGCGATGTGCTGGCCCAATTATGTCACAGCTATGAATTTGAATTAGGAAAAGTTATAAAAAAGCCCATGACAGGGCTGATAGAATATCATAGTTAAAAGAGGTTACATGGCATTTGAAAAAATTACGGAGAGAGACAGTTCTTATCGTCACCTTGAAAAGATGAGTATAAGAACACTACTGAATAATATCAACAAAGAAGATCAAGTTGTTCCTGCTGCTGTAGAAGCAGCCATTCCCCAAATCGAAAAACTGGTAGAAGTAGTAAGTGATAAGATGCTGATGGGCGGCCGCCTGTTTTATATTGGCGCCGGCACCAGCGGAAGATTGGCAGTAGTAGATGCCAGTGAATGCCCGCCTACTTACGGAGTTCCTTATGGGTTAGTAATAGCAGTGATTGCCGGTGGCGACAAAGCTATTACCACAGCCATAGAATTTGCAGAGGACGACCGTGAGCAAGGTTGGAAAGATCTGCAGGCATATAATGTTTCTGATAAAGATGTGGTGATCGGCATCGCAGCCAGCGGCACCACACCTTATGTAATAGGAGCACTGGAAGAATGCAGGAAGCATGGCATTGCTACCGGCAGCATATCCTGCAATCCCGATTCACCCGTCAGTGCAGCCGCTGATTTCCCGATCGAGGTTGTAGTAGGACCTGAATTCGTAACAGGCAGTACACGCATGAAAAGCGGCACAGCACAAAAACTGGTATTGAATATGATCTCCACTTCCGCAATGATCCAGCTCGGCAGGGTGGAAGACAATAAAATGGTGAACATGCAACTCACCAATGAAAAGCTGATCGACCGTGGTGTGAAAATGCTGATGGCAAGGCTGGATTGGACTGATTATGAAAAAGCAAAACAACTGTTAGTTAAATATGGAAGTGTGAAGAAGGCGACTGAATCTGTTTCCAGGTAAAAGTCAAAAATCAAAAGTAAAAATTAAAAAAAACTGCATGATCGTTAGATAATAACTACTCCCGGCACTGATTTTTTTAATTTTTACTTTTGATTTTTGACTTTTTCACTATATTGCATCTCTATCCTACTATTTTGGTAGATAATAATAACCATATCATCTCCTCATCGGTTGCAACATCTCCTGTTGCAACTACGGCTATTATTATTACCACTACGATTACAACAATCCGCTAAAGCGGATTGTACTTAATCATATCACCCCTGGGGCTTTTTAGGGCCTACGTTCACTGAGATAGTATCTCATTCTTCATTTTAAACATACAATAAGGATATGCAGGTTTTAAAGTTTGGCGGCACTTCTGTGGCCAATGCTGAGAATATCAGGAAAGTAGTCGGCATTGTAACTGATGCAGATAAAAAAGATAAAACAATCATTATCGTATCTGCGCTGGGAGGCGTTACAGATCTCCTGCTCTCTGCCTCTTCACTGGCAGCAGATGGCGATGAATCATACAAAGAAAAACTGGCTGTGGTGGAACAACGCCACCTTGAAGCAGTAAAACAATTAATACCGGTTGCACAACAAAGCCAGTTATTAAGCCTCGTAAAGAAGAGCTGCAATGAAATTGAAGATATCTGCAGCGGCATTTTTTTATTAAGGGAACTGACCCCTCGTTCAAAAGACCGTATCGGCAGTTATGGAGAATGGCTTTCTTCCCGCATCATTGCAGCCACTATTCAATCAATGGGCGTTGATGTATTATGGAAAGACAGCCGCGAACTGATCGCTACCAATTCCAATTTCACTGCAGCAGAAGTTGATTTTGCAACGACAGCAGAAAATATCCGGCAGTTCTTTGCTTCAGCCGATCATCATTTATTCCTGCTGCCCGGATTTATTGCTGCAGATAAGAAAGGTATCACCACCACACTTGGCAGAGGCGGTTCAGATTATACCGCCGCTATACTCGCCGCTGCCCTCCATGCTTCCAACCTTGAAATATGGACTGATGTGAGCGGTATGATGACAGCCGATCCCCGCCTCACGGCCAATGCACGCATCATTCCGCATATCTCTTACCAGGAAGCAATGGAACTGTCCCATTTCGGCGCCAAAGTAATTTATCCTCCCACTATCCAGCCGGTGATGAGCAAGGGCATCCCGGTAAGGATCAAGAACACATTTGCCCCGCAGGATGAAGGTACTTTGATCGAATCAGTTGCTACCCGCAACGGCAATATCGTACGCGGCATATCCAGCATCAATAATATTGCATTGCTGAGCCTTGAAGGCAGCGGCATGATCGGCATCCCCGGTTTTTCCAAGCGTTTATTTGAAGCACTCAGCAATGAACGGATCAATGTGATCCTGATCACACAAAGTTCTTCAGAACATTCCATCTGCGTGGCAGTGGATGCCAGTGCTGCTCTTGCAGCCAAGCAAGTGGTGGACGCAGCTTTTGCAAACGAGATCACTTTGCAAAAAGTGGAGCCATTGGCTATTGAAAATGGGTTATCCATTGTTGCATTGGTAGGGGAGAACATGAAAAGTCACCCCGGTATCAGCGGCCGCATGTTCAGCGCGATGGGAAAGAATGGAGTGAATATCCGGGCTATTGCTCAAGGCTCTTCGGAAAAAAATATCTCTGCGGTTATATCCACCAAGGATGTCCGCAAAGCGATCAACGTATTGCATGAAGAGTTTTTTGAAACTACTTACAAACAGGTCAATCTATTTATTGCCGGTACGGGCAATGTAGGAGCAAAATTATTGGGTCAGTTGCACCAGCAAAGGCAATTCCTCCAGGAGCAAATGAAATTGCAGGTAAGGGTGATCGGCATTTCCAACAGCCGAAAAATGCTGATGCGTGAAGAGGGCATTGACATGGCAGAATGGAAAAAAGCACTGGATGAAGGAGAACCGGCCAGTCTTGAAACCTTTGTGGAAGGCATTATTGCCCGCAACCTGCGCAATTCCATTTTTGTGGATGTAACTGCTGATGATAAAGTAGCCGGCATCTATGACAAGCTATTACAGAAAAGCATTTCAGTAGTAGCCTGCAATAAGATCGCCGCTTCTTCTGCTTATGTGCGTTATCAAAAACTGAAGAGCCTGGCGCGAGGATTCAATTGCCAGTTCCTATTCGAGACAAATGTAGGTGCTGGCCTCCCCATCATCGGTACCTTGAACGACCTGCTCAGAAGCGGTGACCGCGTGCACCGTATTGATGCCGTGCTAAGCGGTACGCTCAATTTTGTTTTCAATAATTATGATGGCAGCCGTCCTTTCGCAGATGTGGTAAAACAGGCGCAGGATGAAGGCTACACAGAGCCTGATCCCCGTCTTGATCTCAGCGGCACCGATGTAATGCGTAAGATCATGATACTTGCCCGTGAAACAGGTGAGGAAATAGAAATGGACCAGATCGCCAACAACAGTTTTATGCCTGCATCCTGCATGCAGGGATCAGTAAGCGATTTTTATGCAGCCATGGCCAAAGAAGAAAATCACTTCCGCAATTTATATGATCAGGCCAATAAAGCAGGATGCAAATTGAAGTTTGTAGCTTCTTACAATAACGGAAATGCTTCAGTGGGCCTGCAGCATATAGATCCTGCGCATAATCTTTATCACCTCTATGGAAAAGACAATATCGTATTGTTCTATACTGACCGGTATGCAGAACAACCGATGGTGGTGAAGGGAGCAGGCGCTGGAGCTGAAGTAACGGCAAGTGGTGTATTTGCAGATATATTACGGGCGTGTAAGTGAGCCCGGAGTCTGCAGTCGGGAATATGAACAGGTTTAAAACGGTGACCTCTTCAATATTGAAATAATTATTTTAAAATAAAAGAATGCGTACAGTAAAAATATATGCTCCGGGAACAGTTGCGAATCTGGTGTGCGGGTTTGATATACTTGGATTGGCATTGAATGAGCCCTGTGATATTATGGAAGTAACACTGTTGGATGAACCAAAGGTGATTATTCATAACAGGGATGAATTCAATCTGCCTACTGATCCGGAAAAGAATGTAGCAGGTGTGGTGTTTCTTTCTGTGATGGAAAAGATAGGGGGTAATACCGGCTTTGAAGTAACAATAGAAAAACATATCAAGCCCGGCAGTGGTATCGGGTCAAGTGCTGCCAGTGCAGCAGGGGCGGCAGTAGCAGCCAATCACTTATTGGGAAATATTTTCAATACGGATGAGCTGATACAATTTGCGATGAATGGTGAAAAGCTGGCTTCAGGTGTCAAGCATGCAGATAATATTGCGCCCTGTATACTTGGCGGTGTAAGTTTAATCCGCTCTATTCATCCTTTAGACATTATCTCCATACCATCACCAGATCTGCATGTAACCGTTGTTCATCCGCAGATAGAAGTAAGGACCTCTGATGCAAGACAAATATTGCGGAAGCAGGTATTGCTGAAAGATGCCATCCGCCAGTGGGGAAATATTGCAGGACTTGTAGCAGGTTTATTAAAGAATGATCTTGATCTCATTGGCCGCTCCCTCGAAGATGTGATCATTGAACCTGTACGCAGTATCCTGATCCCTGGTTTTGATGAGGTGAAAGCCAATTGTAAAGAAGCCGGTGCATTGGGTGGTGGCATCTCCGGTTCAGGGCCCTCTATTTTTATGCTCAGTAAAAATGAAACAACAGCCCGTGCGGTGGAAACAGCGATGAAAGAGGTGTATGAAAAATTGGGCATTGCGTATTACACTTACGTAACAACTATCAATAAAAAAGGAGTTTCTGTTGAATAGTGATCCGGCTTCATCGCCGGGTTTATCCCACTAAGACAACGAAGAACACAAAGGAATTTCTATAACATACATACTTTGTGGTCTTTGTTGTCTTGGTGGGATAAAAAACCAAAATCGAACCTGCCTCCATTGAAAAGCCAACAATTACCAATCGTTAAATTTTAATTTTGAAATACTATAGCACCAACCAACAATCCCCCCTCGTTGATTTTAAAGAAGCCACGATACAGGGGCAGGCACCTGATAAAGGATTGTATTTTCCTGAAAGCATTCCCCAGGTGGATAAAGACCTGCTGGAAAATATCGTGGCCATTCCCGATGAAGAAATTGCTTTCCGCGTAATAAAACCTTATGTGGGCAACAGCATACCGGATGAAAAACTTTTATCCATTGTAAAGGAAACATTAAGTTTTCCCATGCCGCTGGTAAAAATAACAGGCTCCATCTCTTCTCTCGAACTGTTTCATGGTCCTACACTGGCATTTAAAGATATCGGTGCAAGGTTCATGAGCCGATGCCTGGGTTATTTCCTTGCCGGTGAATCAAAAAAAGTGACCGTGCTGGTAGCCACCTCAGGAGATACAGGAGGCGCTGTAGCCAATGGTTTCCTCGATGTGGAAGGAGTGGAGGTGGTGATCCTTTATCCATCCGGGAAAGTAAGTCCTGTGCAGGAAAAACAATTGACCACACTGGGCCGCAATATCAAGGCACTGGAAATAGAAGGAAGTTTTGATGACTGCCAGCAATTGGTGAAGCAGGCATTTGCTGACCAGGACCTGCGCAGCCAGGTATTCCTTACTTCTGCCAATTCGATCAACGTAGCGAGATGGCTGCCGCAGCAGTTCTATTATTTTCTTGCCTGGAAGCAATGGGAAAATAAAAACAATCCGCCTGTGATATCCGTGCCCAGTGGCAATTTCGGTAATATCTGTGCAGGCATTTTAGCGAACGCATCGGGATTGCCTGCTGCTCATTTTATAGCGGCCTGCAATGCCAATGATATTGTGACAGCATATCTTCAAACAGGACAGTATCAACCAAGGCCTGCAGTACCCACCCTGAGCAATGCGATGGATGTGGGTAATCCCAGCAATTTTGTCCGTATCCTGGAGATATTCCACCATCAGTTTCCCAAACTGAAGTCCCGCTTATCTTCTTACCGCATCTCCGATACAGAAACAGTTGACGCCATCAGCAATATATACCGGCAATTCAACTACACCGCAGATCCTCATGGTGCTGTCGGGTTTCTTGCTCTTCAGCGATATCTTACCGAGCATCCGGGGCAGCAGGGTTATTTCCTGGAAACCGCACATCCTGTAAAATTCCCCGCAGCAGTGGAGCAGGCTACCGGCAAACCGGTTAATATGCCTGCAGCCCTGCAATCGTTAATGAAAGAAAAAAAGAAAAGCCTTTTCATGAAGCCTGATTACGATCATCTGCGGTCGATTTTAAGATCATGATCTTATCTTTGCAGCAGGAAATTTTCCTGCTGATCTATGCATGATATTGAACCTTTCTATAACTGGCGTCATATCTACGTAAGTGAAGAAGATATGAGATCTCCTTTTTATGGAAGGGATTATTCCGAATTTGAGTTCACCCAGGCTGTTTACAACTATTATATCCATCCGCAATGGGATGAATTCGGCAGCCGTACGCTTTACCTGAAAGTACTGATGGCCGATTATGAAGAAGGATATGCCGTGATTGAGCTGATAGGCGAGTGGAACGACGCAATTGAGAATGATATGATGACCCTGAAAAGGGAAGTGCTGGAAAAATTTATGTATGAAGGGATATATAAATTCATCCTTATTGCTGAAAATGTATTGAATTTCCATAGCAGCGACCCCGAATATTACGAGGAATTACATGAAGAGGTCACAGATGAGAATGGCTGGGTCGTTTGCCTTAATATGCCGGAGCAAACACAATACGATTTCCGGAAAGCCAGGCTGAACAGGTATATAGAATTGATGGAACTGGACAACTGGCGTGTATACAAACCTTTTCATTTATTCAAAAAAATTGATGCGGAGCAATTGTCGCGGCTGGAATGATTTTTTACGAAATCGTTGTCGTAAAGGAGGATTGAAAGAAAAATCACGCCGTATTTCCACCTTTGTAAAAGTTTTTGTCATTCTTTCGTCATCCGATGCTAAATTTGCAAAAATTTAATCACCATCACTTTGTTTGCGTATGAGTCGCCCTTATCAAAATATCCACTATCCTGAAGTAAAAACAGGCAGGTTTTGATAGCGATAGACCCATCAGCGACGGATTAAATAAAAGAATATACTGATGAAATGGTCTGATTTCTTCACATCTTCTGTCGGAAAGAAACTCATAATGAGTTTATCCGGTTTGTTCCTGATTGCATTTCTAGTGGTTCACGTTGGTCTGAATGCCTGTATCTGGGCAATGGACGACGGGGTTATGTTCAATAAAGCCGCCCATTTCATGGGAGCGAACGTAGTGCCACGTGTATTGGAGATCGGCTTATTTGCCGGTTTTCTTCTCCACATTATCCAGGGCCTTGCACTGGAATTCCAGAACCGCTCCAACAGGAAAAAAGGTTATGCAGTAAAAATGGGCAGCAAAGGTTCTGCCTGGTACAGGAAATCCATGGGCCTGCTCGGCACCCTGATCCTCCTGTTCCTGATCATGCATATTTCCCATTTCTGGGTGCCTTCGCGGATCACCGGCCTGGAACCAACTTATATTGACGGGAAAGAGTATCATGACCTGTTTGGGCGCATGGCCGCTGTTTTCACAGATAATATCGGCATCGTGATACTGTATGTGCTGGGTTGTATTTCCCTTGCCTGGCACCTGGTACATGGCTTCCAGAGTGCGTTCCGCACACTTGGTTTGACCAACCATAAATATATCAGACTGATCAATGGCCTGGGAATTGGTTTTTCCATCATTGTTCCGCTGGCATTTGCCCTGATGCCCATCAGTTTTTACATGGGTTGGGTATAAGAAATGGCGACAATGCCATTCAAGTTAAATTGAAATCATTCTAATCATACTAATAAGAGAAATCCTCGGTTATGTTAGATTCAAAAATTCCTGCAGGAAAACTGGAAGATAAATGGACAGATTATAAAGGTCATTGCAAGCTGGTGAACCCTGCCAATAAAAGAAAGCTGGAGATCATTGTAGTAGGTACTGGTCTGGCCGGTGCTTCTGCAGCCGCTTCTCTCGGCGAGCTGGGCTACCGCGTAAAAGCATTTTGCTTCCAGGATTCACCCCGCCGTGCACACTCAATTGCAGCACAGGGTGGCATTAACGCAGCCAAGAATTACCAGAATGATGGCGACTCCGTTTTCCGTTTGTTCTACGATACTATTAAAGGTGGCGACTATCGTGCGCGTGAAGCGAACGTGCATCGCCTTGCTGAAGTAAGTGTAAATATCATTGACCAGTGCGTAGCACAGGGTGTTCCTTTTGCACGTGAATATGGTGGCCTGTTGAACAACCGCTCTTTCGGTGGCACACAGGTTAAAAGAACCTTCTATGCAGCCGGCCAAACAGGTCAGCAATTGCTGATCGGCGCTTACCAGGCTCTGGAACGCCAGGTGGCTTTAGGCAGCGTTCAGATGTTCAGCCGCCACGAAATGCTGGATGTGGTAATGATCGATGGTAAAGCAAGGGGTATTATCGCCCGAGATCTTATCAGCGGAAAAGTTGAAAGGCATTTTGGTCATGCTGTATTGCTTTGTACAGGTGGCTATGGCAACGTGTTCTATCTTTCTACCAATGCCATGGGCAGCAATGTTACCGCCGCATGGAAAGCACATAAGAGAGGTGCCTATTTCGGCAATCCCTGTTTTACCCAAATTCACCCTACCTGCATTCCCGTAACCGGCGACCATCAGAGCAAGCTGACGCTGATGTCCGAATCATTACGGAATGACGGACGTATCTGGGTACCTAAAAAGCAAAACGATCCGCGCAAAGCCAACGATATCCCGGAAGATGAAAGGGATTACTATCTCGAAAGAAGATATCCTGCATTTGGTAACCTGGTTCCCCGCGACGTGGCTTCAAGGGCTGCTAAGGAAAGATGTGATGCAGGTTATGGAGTAGGCACTACCAAACAAGCGGTTTATCTCGATTTCAGGTACAACCTCATCAATAAATACGGAAAGGCAGAAGCCAGCAAGCATGGTATCGAAAACCCTGACCAGGAAACACTGGTCCGCCTGGGCAAGGAAGTGGTGAAAGAAGAATATGGCAACCTGTTCGACATGTATGAAAAGATCACCGGTGAAAACCCTTATGAAGTACCGATGCGGATTTACCCTGCGGTACACTACACCATGGGCGGTCTTTGGGTGGATTATGAACTGATGACAAATATCCCTGGTCTTTATGCATTAGGTGAGGCCAATTTCAGTGACCACGGCGCCAACCGCCTCGGTGCTTCTGCATTGATGCAGGGCCTGGCCGATGGATACTTTGTAATTCCTTACACTATCGGTAATTACCTGGCAGACGAGATCGCTACCAAGCCTATCCCCACCACGCACGAAGCTTTTGAAAAAGCAGAGGCCGGCGTAAAAGAAAGGATCAATAAACTGATGAACATTAAAGGATCACAATCCGTAGAAAGCTTCCACAAACGCCTTGGCAAGATCATGTGGGAGAAATGCGGAATGGCCCGTAATGCAAAAGGACTGACGGAAGCGATCAGCGAAATACAACAACTGAAAAAAGAATTCTGGAGCGATGTACGCATCCCCGGTGATGTTGAAGAAATGAATACTGAGCTGGACAAAGCCGGCAGGGTAGCGGATTTCATCGAGCTGGGTGAACTGATGTGTAAAGACGCTCTGGAAAGGAATGAAAGCTGCGGCGGTCATTTCCGGGAAGAAAGCCAGACAGAAGATGGAGAAGCCCTGCGCCATGATGACCAGTACATGTATGTAGCCGCATGGGAATTAAAAGGAGAAAGCAACTGGCAATTACATAAAGAAGAGCTGAAGTATGATGTGATCAAGCCTACGCAGCGCAACTACAAATAAGTTTTAAAAGTTTAAAGGTTTCAATATGGAGCACTATTCAATGAATCTTACACTTAAGGTCTGGAAACAAAAAAATGCAACTGCAGAAGGAAATTTTGAGACCTACCAGGTAAAAGATATTTCTTCTGAAATGTCATTCCTTGAGATGTTTGATGTGCTGAATGAACAACTCATCCACGAAGGAAAGGAACCGATCGCATTTGACCATGATTGCCGTGAAGGTATTTGTGGCATGTGCTCGATGTATATCAATGGCCGCCCTCATGGCCCCTGGCATGGTACTACCACCTGCCAATTGCACATGCGTGCATTCAAAGATGGCGACACAATTGTTGTAGAACCCTGGAGGGCTAATGCATTCCCTGTGGTAAAAGACCTGGTGGTTGACCGTTCCGCTTTCGACAGGGTCATTCAGTCGGGTGGTTATATTTCTGTAAACACCGGCGTATCTGTTGATGGCAATACTATCCCGATCGAAAGAGAGAATGCGGATAAAGCATTTGCAGCAGCAGCTTGCATTGGCTGCGGCGCATGTGTGGCAGCTTGTAAGAACTCGTCGGCCATGCTCTTTGTATCTGCCAAAGTATCCCACCTCGCTGTGCTTCCGCAAGGTGATGTGGAGCGGAAGAACAGGGTATTGAATATGGTGGCCCAGGCGGATAAAGAAGGCTTTGGCTCCTGTACGTTCACCGAAGCCTGCGAAGCAGTTTGCCCCAAAGAGATCTCCATTACCAATATTTCACGTTTGAACAGCGAGTATCTGAAAGCAGGACTTTCAGCAGATAAAGCTCACTAAATAATACCACTCGTGTATTATTCGTGTTAAAACGAAAAAAGCTCCGTTGGGGCTTTTTTCGTTTCAGCAGGTCTTTGTATATTCCCATACTAAATCCTTTTTATGCAACGACCTAAGCTTCTGCTGGCCTTAATGGCCCTTATCATCTTTTTTTCGTGTAAGAATACAGATACCTCAGTGGAAAAGCAGCCTTATAAATGGCCCGAAGGCATCAAGCCTCCGGTTGCAGATAAAAAACCAGTACAGTTCACCGCGCATGGCGATACCCGCACAGATGACTATTACTGGATGAACGACTATTTCAAGAAAGGCCCTGACAGCACCCGCGTGGTGGAATATCTTACTGCTGAGAATGCTTATATGGACACGATGATGTCGGGCACCAAACAATTGCAGGCTGATCTTTTTACTGAGATCAAATCAAGGATCAAAGAAAAAGATGAAAGCGTTCCTGTATTTGATAATGGTTACTACTACTATCGCAGAACAGATGAGGGCAAACAATACTACAAATACTGCCGCAAAAAAGGCAGCCTCGATGCTCCGGAAGAGATATTGCTGGATGCAGATGCTATGGCAGAGGGAAGCGGCTATTTTGCCGCCGCAGGTTTCAGCATCAGCCCGGATAATAAAATGATGGCCTTTGGCATTGATAAAGTATCACGCCGCCAGTACACTATTTACATCAAAAACCTGGAGACAGGAGAGATACTGAAAGATGAAATAAAAGGTACAGGTGGTAATGCCGTTTGGGGCAATGACAACAAAACCATTTTTTATACATCCAATAACCAGGAGACGCTTTTATCTGAAAAGATCAAAAAGCATATAATCGGAACAAACGCCTCAGCAGACACACCTGTATATGAAGAGAAAGACCAGACAAATTATATCGGTGTATACAAGACCAAGTCGAGAAAATACATTGTCATCTATTCCCAGGGCACACTTTCTTCCGAGTTGCGCATCCTTGATGCTGATGCCCCAGGCGGCAGCTTTAAAGTGTTCCAGCCAAGGATAAAGGATGTATTGTATGAGATTGATCATTCAGGCGACAAATTCCTGATCGTTACCAATCTTGACGCCAAGAACTTTAAACTGATGGAAACACCGGTGGATAAGACCGGCAGGGAAAACTGGAAAGATGTGATCGCACATCGTTCCGATGTATTGCTTGAAGGGATTACAGTATTCAAAGATTACTGGGTGATCACTGAAAGAAAAGAAGGGTTATTGAAACTGCGCATCAGGGAACTCGCATCAGGCGCAGAACATTATGTGGATTTTGGAGAGCCGACTTATTCAGCCAATGTAGGTGCCAATCCTGAATTCAATACCACTACACTCCGATACAACTACACATCACTCACCACTCCAAGCTCTGTGTATGATTACAATATGCAGACAAAAGAGAAAAAGCTGATGAAAGAAACGCCAGTGCTGGGTGGGTTCAACAAAGGCGATTATGTATCTGAAAGGATCTATGCAACAGCCAAAGACGGTACCAAAGTGCCCATCTCTCTCGTGTATAAAAAGGATACAAAGAAAGATGGCAGTGCGCCATTGCTGCTGTATGGCTATGGTTCTTACGGCGCCAGCATGGACGCTTATTTCGACAACTCAAGGCTGAGCCTGCTCAACAGAGGGTTTATATATGCCATTGCACATATACGCGGTGGTCAGGAAATGGGACGCCAATGGTATGAAGATGGAAAGATGATGAAGAAGAAAAATACTTTTACCGATTTTATTGATTGCGGAGAATACCTGATCAACCAGCATTATACTTCCAAAGGGCATCTCTATGCGATGGGGGGCAGTGCAGGCGGATTATTGATGGGTGCTGTTGCCAATATGGCCCCTGATCTCTGGAATGGCATTATTGCACAAGTGCCATTCGTTGATGTGATCAATACTATGTCTGACCCCACTATTCCTCTTACAACCAATGAATATGACGAATGGGGCAATCCTGCCAATAAAGAAAGTTATTTCTACATGAAATCATATTCTCCCTACGACAATGTAGAGAAAAAGAATTATCCGAATATGCTGGTGCTTACAGGGCTGCATGATTCACAGGTGCAGTATTTTGAACCGGCAAAATGGGTAGCCAAACTAAGAGAACTAAAAACCGATAATCATATCCTTTTGCTGAAGACGAATATGAAAGCCGGTCACGGCGGAGCTTCAGGAAGGTTTGATTATTTGAAAGATGTAGCGCTGCAGTATGCATTCCTGTTTGCGCTGGAAGGGATCAATAAATAAGGATCAGTAATTAATAAAGCTCCCGCAGGTACTTATTATCTGCGGGAGCTTTTTATTAGAACGCATAAGATAATCTTAATCCAGCTGCCCACAGCGCATCCACTTCTGCTTGTTTGCGGTATAATGCCACCGGCCCTAAAGACATCCGGTTGTTGAAATGATAAGCACCCGACAAACATACTCCGAGCCCCAGGCTGGAGCTTTCTTTATAAATCCCCAATGCTGGCCCTGCCAGCAATGATATATTGGTTTTGGGAGATGGGTTATAGATGATGCCGGGCATGGCATGCACATAGAAATAATTATTATAGCGAAAACCATAACCCGCTGTTGTCACTTTTTTTCCGATATAATAATCAAGACCTGCCTGTGCGGTGAAACCAATTATCTTGCGTGCATTCACACTATCTCCAAAACGGTGATTGCTCCAGCTATAGGCAAGGCCAAACCCCGGAAGATGTGAATCTCCAAATACGCCAACCGGCAATGAAGCCGTAAAAATTGCCTGCTGGCTTTTTCCTTTGGGATGATAACCGGGAGAAGCTGTGGATTGTGCGTCTGCCTGCAAGCCGGGAAAACCGGCAAACAGAAAAAGGAAAGTATATTTTTTCATAATCTGGGCCTCCAAATTTGATTCTTTTTCATGAAATAACCAGCATAGGGGCTGTTCATGCAATAAAAGACCGAATTTTACGATTTTGAGGATAAACTCCCTGCTTTTGAGCGTTTTACGCAGCATATCCCTGCTCGTAGCCATTCTGCTGCTTACCCTTGCAGCCAGGGCACAAGCCCCTGCCCAGCTTCGCTCAAACCTGCGCCAGCAAAAAATAGCCGTTACAACAGATACTTTGCATCTTGATACACTCAGTATCATCCCCAAAACATTCACTATTCCCGGTATTGATTCGGCCGATTACGAACTTGATTTTATCAATGCTTTATTGATCTGGAAAAAAAGGCCGGCGATGGACAGCGTTCCGGTCAGCTACCGGGTTTTTAATTACAGGCTCAATCCCGTAACACAACGGATCCCATTCGACAGTGTAAGGAATAATCTCTCTTTACAGCCATTTGAGTTCAATAACGAGCTCAATGATACGCAAAAGGGCATTTTCAATTTTGGTTCTATAAAAGCAGAAGGAAGTTTTGGACGCCAGATCGCTTTTGGCAATAGCCAGGATGCCGTATTGAACTCAACACTTAATCTTCAGCTGAGCGGCATGCTGGGCGATAGCATAGAAATACAGGCTGCCATCACCGATAATAATATCCCATTACAACCGGATGGCACCACGCAACAGTTGAATGAATTTGACCAGGTATTCCTTCAGTTCAAAAAAAACAACTGGCAGCTTAACCTGGGAGATATTGATATCCGCCAGAACCAAAGTTATTTCCTGAATTTTTATAAACGGCTGCAGGGCATCTCTTTTCAAACAACGAATAAGATTGGTAAAAACCTCGAATCAAAAACACTGGCCAGCGGCTCTATTGCCAAAGGAAAGTTTACCCGCAATATTATCGACAACACCACCACCAGCAATCTCGAGGGCAACCAGGGACCTTACCGGCTGACGGGTGCAAACAATGAATTCTTCTTTATCGTGCTTGCCAATACAGAAAGGGTTTTTCTCGATGGCCAATTGCTTCAACGGGGAGAAGACCAGGACTATGTAATCAATTACAATACAGCAGAAGTAACATTCACTCCTAAACGGATGATCACAAAAGACAGCCGTATCCAGATAGAGTTTGAATATGCTGACCGGAATTATCTTAATGCCAATTTCTATGTATCTGAAGAATTGGATTTCAATAAAAAATTAAAGCTGCGCATCGGGGCATTCACCAACAATGATGCAAAGAACTCGCAGATCAACCAGGTGCTTGACCCGGCGCAAAAGCAATTCCTGGGCACTGTTGGCGACAGCATTCAGCGTGCATATTATCCTTCTGCCATTGTGGATACCTTTGCAGCAGGAAAGATCCTATATGAAAAAATCTATTATACCGGCAGCGCAGGGCTTGATTCCTTTTATCAATATTCCACCAATACAGCAGTTACGCTCTATAATCTTTCTTTTGTGTCAGTGGGGCAGGGGAATGGCAATTATGTTCCTGACTTCAACGGAGCAAATGGGAAGGTGTACAAATTCGTTATGCCTGTTGACAATGTGAAGCAAGGCAGTTATGAAGCTGCCATGCTACTCGTTACGCCCAAGCAACAGCAGCTCGTTAACCTGGGGATCGATTACAATATCACGCCAAACACGCTGCTGAAAACGGAATTTGCCATGAGCAAATATGATCCCAATACATTTTCAAAAGTTGACAACGGGAATCACCAGGGCTATGCTGCCAAAGTGCAGTTGAATAATACACAGCTGCTCCGGTCAGCTACTAAATTGCAACTGATCACCGCACTTGATTATGAATTTGTACAGGATAAATTCAAACCATTGGAGCGGTTGCGTACAGTAGAGTTCTCCAGGGATTGGGGCTTGCCTTTATTAGTACAGCCGCAAACAGAAAATATCATCCGCGCCTCTGTTGGATTAAAAGATAACAGGAACCATTCATTCAATTACCGTTTTACCAATTATCAGCGGGGAAAAGACTACAACGGCTTTCAAAATGCGATCACACATGTGATGACTTGGAAAGGCTGGCAGTTTAACAATGAATTTGTAGCCACTAATTTTAATGCGTTAGCTGAAAAAGGCATTTTCATCCGGCCAACAGTAGATCTCAGCAAGCAATTCAAACAACTTTCCAACTGGAAGCTTGGCTTCCGGTATGCGCTTGAGCAAAACGCTGTTCGCGACAAATCGACCGACACACTTACTTATAATGCTTTTTCATTCGACAGCTATTCCGTCTATCTCCGGTCTGATGAATCGAAAAAGAACCGCTATGGAGCCACGTTCTTTACACGTGCTGATAAATATCTCGTAGGAAAGGATTTTCAGCCTGGCGACAGAAGTTATAACCTTAACCTGCAAGCCGAATTGTTGTCGAACCCCAACCGCCAGTTTTACCTGAACACTACTTTCCGCAAGCTGCAGGTAAAGAATACAGCACTGTCAAAACAGGAAGCCGATGAAACCATACTTGGCCGTGCTGAATATGTGATGAATGAATGGAAGGGATTGCTGACAGGAAACCTGCTGTACGAAGTAGGAGCAGGGCAGGAGCAGAGAAGGGATATTGCTTACGTGGAGGTGCCTGCAGGTACAGGTCAATATGCCTGGATCGATTATAATTCAGACGGTATACAGCAATTGAATGAATTTGAACTGGCAGCATTTCCTGACCAGGCAAAGTTTATCCGGATATTTACGCCTACCAATGAATTTATCAAATCAAATTATATCACTTTCAACTACAGCCTGAACTTAAACCCAAGGGCCATACTGAACGGCTCTGATATTTCCGGATTCCAAAAGTTCATTGCCCGCTTCAATCTTGTGACCTCTTTGCAGATCAGCAAAAAATCCATTGCCCAGGGAAACTTTGAATTCAATCCTTTTAAATACAGTGTTACGGACACTAACCTTGTTACACTGAACACTATTCTGGCTAATACACTTTCGTATAACCGTTTCAACGCTACCTGGGGCATTGATCTCAGCAATCTCCGCAATAATGGCAAAGCCTTGCTCACCTATGGTTATGAAAGCAGGAAAATGAATGACTGGAACAGTAAGTTCCGGTGGAATTTCTCACGCACTTTATCATTGAACCTCGCAGGAAGAATTGCCGCCAGTTCCCTGTTTACACCCAACTCACAATTTGACAACCGGAATTATGAACTGGATATTCAAAGCATTGAGCCTACTTTCAGTGTGATCAGGGGGACTTCTTTCCGGATATCCACGAGTTACAAATACGAGCATAAAAAGAACAAGCCTGTATATGGAGGGGAGAGTGCAGTGTCAAATGTGCTGAACCTCGAATCAAAATATAATGTGTTGCAGAATAGCTCTATCTCCGGTAAGTTCACATTCAATAACATTTCGTACAAAGCAGCTACCAATGCAGCCACCACCGTCAGCTATATTATGCTGGACGGGCTGTTGCCGGGAAAAAACTTCCTATGGAATATCACGCTTACAAAGCGTTTATTGAACAACCTGGAACTGAACTTTCAGTATGATGGGCGCAAACCTGCGGAGTCAAGAATAGTGCATACAGGAAGAGCTTCACTGACTGCACTGTTCTAGCTTTTATACATTAAAGCGGAAGTGCATCACATCACCATCCTTCACTACATATTCCTTTCCTTCGATCCTTAGCTTCCCGGCTTCGCGCGCTGCGGCTTCTGAACCATACTGAACATAATCATCATAGCCGATCACTTCAGCTTTGATAAATCCTTTTTCAAAATCAGTATGGATCACGCCTGCGGCTTGCGGAGCTTTCCATCCTTCATGAATGGTCCATGCGCGTACTTCCTGTACACCGGCGGTGAAATAAGTATAGAGGTTCAACAGGCGGTAAGCTGAATGGATCAGCCTGTCAAGCGCCGGTTCAGTCATCTTGTATTCTTCCATGAACAACTGGCGATCCTCAGGGCTTTCCATTTCTGCTATCTGCGCTTCGATATTATTGTTCATGATGATCACTTCAGCCTTTTCCTGTTTCACCGATTCTTTCAATGCATCGGAGAATTTATTGCCGGTGTGCATGGATGCTTCATCCACGTTGGCTACATACAGAACGGGCTTATCAGTAAGGAGGAACAGATCAGCAATCGCCGCCTTTTCTTCTTTGGACAGGGCCAGCTCACGGATGCTTTTCCCTTTTTCCAGGTGTGCTTTACATTGCAGCAGCACTTCCAGCTCTGCTTTAAGCTTGGGATCAACACGAGCCTGCTTTTCTGTTTTAGATATCTTTTTTTCCACGCTGTCCAGGTCTTTCAACTGCAGTTCAGTATCAATGATCTCTTTATCACTTACAGGGTTGATAGCACCTTCATCGCGCAGGATATTCTCGTCTTCAAAACAACGGATCACATGGATGATGGCATCCACTTCCCGGATATTGCCCAGGAATTTATTGCCCAGTCCTTCGCCCTTGCTGGCACCACGCACCAGGCCGGCAATGTCCACGATCTCGATCTGGGTAGGCACGATGCGGTCGGGAACGACGAACTCCGCCAGTTTGTTAAGGCGTTTATCCGGCACGTCCACCAGCCCCACATTGGGGTCGATGGTGCAGAAGCGATAGTTGCTGGCCTGCGCTTTAGCACTATTGCTCACTGCATTAAATAAAGTTGATTTTCCAACATTGGGCAACCCGACGATTCCTGCTTGTAGAGCCATGAAAAAATGTTTTCAGTTTAGGGGCGCAAAGATAGGGCAAAAATGCGGGACATTCAGCGTTTAGACTGTTTGGTTAAGGGTATCGCAACGGGCGCAAGAGGTACGCAAAGTGCGCCGGGAATATAGAGGATAAAAATTGCGTTCTTTGCGTACCTCTTGCGCCCGTTGCGATACCCATACCCTCATCTTTAAATCCTTCAAATACTTATAAAATACTCAGTTTATACTATCTTCAGCCTCTATCAATTAACTGAAAATATTCCTCCATGGCTCTCAGCAGGATCTGGTCCGCATTCATCATTGTCGCTATACTGGTTGCCGGCTTCCGGTTTGCTTTTCAGCCTGGGCAGGAAAAGATATTCAGCCAGATGGTGACGGGTAAGGGCACTGATACCGCTTATGCAAGGACAGTGGATTCAGCAGCCCTGCCAGCCTATGTGATGGGACAGTTGCAGCATGACAAAACGGCTATCTGGGACAATGACCGGGTAGTAAAAACCGGTGAAGGCCAGTACCGTGTGTTCAGGTTCCTGCCATCCAATGGCATCATTGAAACCTGCAAAGGCGCCGTGGAGATCTGTATCGGGTTGATCGGAATCATGGCTTTGTTCATGGGTTTTATGAGCATTGCTGAAAAAGCAGGGGGGATCCGGTTCATGTCGCGGATCATCGGGCCATTCTTTTCAAAAATATTCCCCGATATACCCAAGGGCCATCCGGCCATGGGGCATATGATGATGAATTTTTCCGCCAATCTTTTAGGGCTTGACAATGCAGCCACCCCATTTGGCATAAAAGCAATGGAAAGCCTGCAGGAACTGAACCCGGAAAAAGAGAAAGCATCGAATGCCCAGATCATGTTTCTCTGCCTTCATGCTGCAGGATTCAGCCTGATACCTGTAAGCATTATTGCAGTAAGGGCATCCGTCAAAAACCCTTCTGCCAACCCTACGGATATTTTTGTGCCCTGCATGATCGCCACTTTCATTGCCACGATGGCTGCCATGTTTATCGTATCCATTAAACAGCGAATAAACATTTTCCAAAAAACCATCATGCTTTGGGTGCTGAGCATTTCCGCTGTGATCGCTTTGCTGGTATTGTATCTTGTATCACTGAGCACAGAGGGATTGCAGAGTTTTTCAGGGGCTTTGAGCAATGGCCTGATCCTTACCATTTTTATAGCCATTGTATTGGGGGGGCTTTACAAAAAGATCAACATCTTTGATGCATTCGTTGAAGGGGCAAAAGGAGGCTTTGAAGTGGCTGTGCGCATTATTCCTTACCTGGTAGGCATGCTGGTAGCGATCAGCCTGCTGCGCAACAGCGGCACATTTGATGTGATCATCAACGGCATCAAATCATTGTTTGCTGCATTGGGTACAGATACGCGTTTTGTAGACGGCCTGCCCACCGCTTTCATCAGGCCATTAAGCGGAAGCGGCGCAAGGGGTATGATGATCGATACAATGAACGCTTATGGGGCCGACTCATTTGCCGGCCGCCTGTCAGCTATTTTACAAGGTTCATCGGATACGACCTTTTATGTAATTGCGGTTTACTTTGGCGCAGTCGGCATAAAAAATACACGTTACTCTATCGGCGCAATGTTACTGGCTGATCTGGTAGGCATCATTACGGCGATATCACTCTGTTATCTTTTCTTTGGGAATGCAGCCTGACGTATCCTTTTAAAACGTCAACAGTGAAACCCGCCCGTCCATTGTAGTCACAAGCAATTCACCTTTGCCTGCCGGCTGCACATTGGTGACAAGACAATTGGATATTTTATGCTTCCACAAAACCTTTCCGTCCTCTCTGTTCAGCGCTACTACCACACCCGATTGCGTTGGAACAAAAACAACATTATTGTTTTCGCTGATCGCAGTGGGGCAAATTTCATATCCAAGAGATACGTCTGACTGCCATGCAATCTGCATTTCGTTTGCAGAAGTGGATACACCCAATACATTTCCGCCCATTGTTTTTACAAATACAACGCTGCTGTCTTTTGACAGGCCCATCGATTCCCTTACACGGATGGCCGGATCCTGCTTTCTCCAGATCACGCTGCCATTATTTGCATCCAGCACTGTCATATAACGATCAGGCGCTACGATAAAGACGCGGTTGCCTGTTGCTACTGGAAAACATGCGGCAGGAGAAAACATGCGGTTGCCGCTGTTATTGTTCCATTTCCATACGAGATCACCTGTATTCAGATCAAGACAATAGAAATCATTATTCCAGCAACCGAAGTAGATCTTATTATTGTAGATAAGCGGTTTTGTTACCACGAATCCTTTTACCTGGCTGAAACGCCATACCAGTTTTCCATCTTTCAAACTGATCGCGCGGAATTCACCATCAGAGGCGCCGATATATACATTGCCGCCATGCACTACCGGGTGACCCAGCACTGCTTTTGCTGCCTGTACTTTCCAAAGCAATTTTCCTTTTTTCAATGATACACCATAGATGTACCCGTCAGAAGATCCGGAAACTACTACATTGTTGCCGATCACAGGTATGGAATAGACCTTACCACCGGTCCTGAACTTCCATACAGTGTTCCCGTTCTTCCTGTTCAAAGCAACAATCTCGCCATTGGTATTGGTAACAACTGCAAGATCCCCGGAAAGGGAAGTACCTGAGCCAATATCGCTTTTATCCTGGTACAACCATTTTTCTTTTACAAAGGAGAAGCTGTCATTCACAGCATAGGAGGGGCGTGGGTATTGGGCAGCGACCTGTTTATTCCAGTTATGCAGTTCAACCGTTGCCCACACGGGTTTAAGTTGCCCTCCGGGTCTTTTTTCCTGGTAAGTAACGACATCATTTTTGATCGTTACAATATTGTAACCGCCTGTATCGGCTTTTGCACGCAGATTGGACCGGCCCATTACAGCCGGAACTCCTTCAAAATCCAGTTTGTGATTATTATGTCCATGCCCGCACAGGAAAAGCTCAATGTTTTTTTGCTTTAAGCGGTCAACTGCTTCATACCAGTTATTAAGACCATCATCCATCGGATAATGGTTAACAAAGATCAACGGCGCATCATTGGGAATTGTTGCAAGTACAGAATCGAGCCAGACAATGTTTTCACGTGGTATCTGGCCAGGACCCATCCGCATATTCGGTCCACAATGCGTTCCTAAAAAGGTATATTTCCCTGCTTTGAAGAAAAAGGTCTCGTTACCAAAAACTCTTTTAAATGTATTGGCACCGCTTTCAGACCAGTTGCCGTCGTGATTACCCGGGATGATATGCCAGGGTTTATTGAGGCTGTCCAAAATCTGTTTAGCCAGTTTAATCTCTTCATCTGCGCCAAACTCCGTGATGTCTCCGGTGATTACAACAAACTGTATAGCCGGGTTTTCATTGATATCCTTTACTGTTCTTCTGAGATCTTCCGCGCCGGTGCTGCTGCCGATATGTGTATCAGAAAGATGAACAAAAGTGAGCGCATCCTGCGCAAAGGAGATCTGTGCTAACAGCACAGCAGCAACAATAAATACTATTTTTTTCATGATATCTGGAATTAAAAAGGTCAAAAGTAAAAAGTAAAAATACCTTTCAAACGATGAGCAGTTTCGTTTGATTCGCAAGGTTATTTTTACTTTTTACTTTTGACCTTTTATTTTTTTAACTGACTGTTAATTTTTCCTTTTCAGGTTACCAGCCTTTTGTTTGGGTCAGTGTGTAACCTGCGTCCTGGTATTGAACGATCTGTGCCTGACCGATCGGAGCCATGTAAGAACGATCAGTGAATGCATTTCTGTTCACTGCATTTTCTACCAGCCAGAAGCCAACCATATCAGCGGCATTGGAGCCGTTATAAGTGACGATGGTGCCATCTGTTTTCTTGACCTTTATTTTATTAACATAGGGAGTGGCCAGTAAGGACGGTATCTCGGCCTGCACATTCACCCAGGGACCAACAAAGTAATCAGGGTTGGTGCTGAAGTCCATATTCTGCAGTTTCTTCCATCTCTTCAGGTCGAGCAAGCGGGTATGCTCAAATATAAATTCCATCCTTCTTTCGCGGCGGATCTCCCAGATCAATGCTGGCACATCTGCATCACGGGTAGGATCAACAGGCATGGCCGCAAGAAGTAAAGGGCTTGTCTTTTTAACTCCTCTGCTGGTAGCCACAGCATCCAGAGGACGGTTGCGGATCGCATTGATCGACTTATCCAGATCATCCTGTGAAACAGGAGTGCCGCCAAAGTGTTCCGCCAATTCGGCTTTTGCTTCGATCCAGTCAAGCACCACTTCCGCATACCTCATCACAGGAGCATCACTTGTATTGGTCATGCTTCCCCAGGCTGGAGGAGGCACACTTCCTACATAGTTCATTGCCTCTCTTGAAGCGAACTTGTTACAATACAACAATGTGCCGGCTGAATAAAGCGGTTTCTCATAAAATGACGCTTCAAAGCGGGGGTCTCTTGTTTTGAACAGGTCTGTAATGGCAAAACTGCTTGCATTCGCAACGGTGGAGTTTTGCCATGGCTGACCATCATTAGCAATAAATGATTTGATCAGCACCAGGTTTGCTGATGAACCCTGGTTTTCGTTCCCATTACTGTAAGAACCCACAGCATGTGTTACAGTCAATGCCGCATCGTATATTCTGTAAAGGAGTACTTCAGGATGTCCTGCAAGGCTTTCTGATGTGAATATGGATTTAAAATCCTTGGTAAAGTTGTACTTGTTAAGCACCATTACCATCTCGGCTGCATCTCTTGCAAATTCCAGGTATTTTTTTGCCCTGGCTGCATCGAGCCCATGATAATACTGGAATGTTCCTTCAAACAGCATAAAGCGGGAAACAAAAGCTGCAGCGATATACCTGTTCAGGACATTCGTGCCATCGGTTTCCCTCATGTTAGCCAATGCATATTTGAAATCGTCATACACTTTATCCATTACGACGCCCCTGTTATCCCTGTCTTTATATAAAGTCGGCATATCCGTGTTCAAAACTGTTTTGTCAAAATAGGGAACATCGCCAAACACGCTAACCAAACGGCTGTACTCGAATCCTTTGAAGAACCTGGCAACAGCAGTCCAGTGCTTATATGCATCCTCAGATATATTTGGTTTTGCCTGATTATCCAACCGGTCAAGCAATACATTTGCCTTACGCACCCATGCAAAATCCCAGGTGGGGCCCGCATAGGTAGCCATCCATGCTGCACTTTCGGAAGTAGATCCTCTTGAAGTAGGAACACTGCTTTCGAAATTTCCCTGGGCATTCCTGCTGGTCAGATCATCGCTGAAATTGTATCCTGTTACAGGTGCGTAATCAGTACCAAAACCGGAATTAAACCCGTTAAAGTAGTTTGGATAAAACGCATTCGCATACATGCGAACATCGTCTTCATTCCTCCAAAAGTTGTTATCAACATAACTCGTAAGAACCGGCCTGTCTAATACCTCCTTATTACAAGAGAGGAAAAACGAACAAGCCAAAAGACCATAGATGTATTTTAGATATTTCATTGCAGTATTTTTTAAAAATTAACTTGCACGCCGAATGAAACGCTCTTGAACGCCGGGATGCCCATTCCTGTACGGCCTGAATTATAGTTGGAGCTATTCCACATGGAATAACCATCGATAGCTTCAGGATCGATCGGAAGATCTCTTAAATGATCCCACGTAATAAAGTTTTCCAATGCCACGTACACCCTGAAAGAACTAAGAACTTTAAGCTTGCGGATAACTGAAGGAGACAGCGAATAACCCACTGTAAGATTCTTCAGTCTTATGTAAGCCATGTTCAGGAGATAACGGTCTTGTACCTGCATGTTATTTATGGCATTGTTAACTCCATTATCAAAAGCCGCCGGGTAAAATGCTCCGGTATTGTCTGTAGTCCAGTAGTTACCTGCAATCGCTTCCGGCATGGCGCCATCACCTACATTGTATCCGGGACTGGCCAGCATTCCATTACCCCATATCTTACGGCTTCCAACACCCTGGAAGAATACGCTTAGGTCAAATCCTTTATAGTCAGCTCCAACACGGAATCCATATTCATAACGGGGATTTGAGTTTCCGATCACTTCCAGGTCTCCGTGGTTAGCCAGGGTACCATCTCCATTGCTTATTTCGCCATCACCATTTACATCAATGAATTTAACATCTCCAGGGCCGAAATAGAAGTTGGAACTGTTTTGCAGGAATGGTTGGTAGATCGGTTTTTTTCCGTCCCCGCTTTTCAGTTTATAGGCTTTTTTACCGCCATTCAAGGCACTTTCCGCTTGTGTCAATGTGATCAAAATCGGTTTGCCGTTTCCGTCCAGTTCAAAATCACTCATCTGGTACAGCCTGTCTGTGCGATAGCCCCAGATCTCGCCAACTGTTTTGCCATCATAGTTGCTGGTAATCTGTGTGGATGAACCAACGTCATATAATTTGCTTTTCGCATCAGAGATATTACCTCTTACAGAAAGATGCAGTCCGTTGTTGAAAGTATGATTAAAATCAAGAGTCAGTTCCCAGCCTCTTGTTACGAGGGAGGCAAAGTTGCCATTGGGTGCAGGAGCTCCTAATGTTAAAGGAATTCCTTCCTGTCCAACGATCATATCATTGGTATTTCTCTGGAAGAGATCAAATGAAACATTGAGTTTATTATTCAGTATGCCCAGGTCAACACCAATGTTCTTTGATACGATGTTCTGCCAGGTGATATCTGGTGATACAACTGTCGGTGTGCCTACATAGTTTACCCGTACACCGTTTGCGATCCAGGTAGATGGAGGTGTGTTGGGCATTACAGGAACATACAATGAAGGAGGAACGCTCTGGTCGCCCACAGAACCCCATGAAGCTCTCAATTTCAGCAAATTGATGGTAGACTTGATAGATTGAAAGAAATTTTCTTCGCTTGCCACCCAGCCTGCAGATACTGAAGGGAACCATCTCCACCACAGATCTTTGGGGAATTTGGAAGATCCATCATAACGAAGGTTTCCTTCAAGCAGATATTTATTTCTGAATGCATAGTTCACACGTCCGAAATATCCAAGCTGCGCTTCCCATGATTTGCCGCCGGATACTGTTTGCGTTCCGGTACCGAAAGAAAATTGAGGATTATAAATGTCGGCCAATGCGGTGTACTGCGAAGTCTGTGACTCAGTAGTTGCAGCCACACGGTTCATACCAAGAATGAATTTAAACGCATGGTCTTCTTTCAGATTCAGCGAATAGGTGGTAAATGCGTTGATGGTGTGACTAAAGAAGTTGGTAACAGTGCGTGCAATATGATCGGGATTGGATCCAATTCCAGTGTACGTTTGTTTTGTAAGATCGTATGCCGCAATTGCGCCTGGGGCAGTGCTGTTCACTATACTTCCTGTAGAGTCGACATATACCCGGTTGCCGCCCGCATCAAAGCGTGCTGTTGGTGCAACCCAGGAATCCCTCGCTGTAAATCTTGTGCCAGGTCTGTTCCAGAAATCATCCTGCAGCGAATAAGTATAATCGAAATCCACTTTCCAGTTCTTGGTGATATTGACTGTTGCGCCCAGGTTATAATTTGAATAGTTCTGCAGAATATTTGCAGTGTTGGCAGATGCCATCTCGCTGTAAGGACTGCGGATGATATCTCCGTTCTCATCATAACCGAGCGGATACAATGAACTCCACCTGTACAGATAATACCAGGGATCAGCAGTGGTAGAGTTGGTTGCGTAAGGATATTGCTTATTTCTCCTTGAATATAATCCACCTGCACGAACAGTGACATATTTATTAAGCTCACTGGATATTCTCATGGAAATATTATAACGGGAAAACTCATCCTTTTTAGCAGGTTTGTTCATGCCGTTTTGCTGCAATAGACCAAGCCCGATATTATAAGAGGTTTTTCCTTGTGTAAACCCTACTGAAAGATTATGCTGCTGGGTAGGAGTCCATTCTTTAACCATGTAATCATAAGGATTGTATGTTCTTACACCCATTTTCTGATTAGCACCCTGAACATACCAATCCCTCCCGAATACTGTAGGATCATCCGGGCCAATGGTATTCCCATATTTTTCTTTCCATTCAACAGCTCTCTTATAACTTGCCCTGTCTACAAAATAGAATGCTCCTCTTGGAGAGGTATTTCCGATCCTTTCAGAAGCATCCAATATATATTTCAATGCGTTTACATCCGCCATTTTAAGATCTTTCCATACATTCTGAAAAGAAATATTACCGGAATAGCTGATCTGCGGTTTGCCACCAGTTGCTCCTTTCTTAGTAGTGATCAATACCACGCCAAAAGATGCTTTGGCCCCATAAATAGAAGCAGAAGCAGCATCTTTCAGTATAGTGATAGAAGCAATGTCGTTTGGATTAACTACCTGGATGCTGGGAATTTCCACGTTATCCAGCAGGATCAAAGGCGCGCTGCCTCCATTGAGTGATCCGATCTGACCCCTGATTTTGATAATCGGGTCAGAACCGACCTCACCACTGGGAATAGTCACGCTCAAACCACTTGCAGCACCCTGCAAGCCTCTTCCCACATCGGCGATGGGCCTTCCCTGTAATGTTTTGGGAACATCTACTGTAGATACTGCACCAGTGAGGTTACCTCTTCTTTGTGTTGAGTATCCAACCACAACCACATCCTGCATGGTATTGCTTTGACTGTTAAGCTTTACCGTAAGAGCATTTCCAGTACCTACTTTGAGATCCTGTTCTTCATACCCCACAAAACTGAAATGGAGTGTTTGACCTGTACTGGCCTGGATAGTGAAATTACCGCTTGCATTGGTTTGCGTGGCCCGGTTGGTTTCTTTAACCACAACCGTTACGCCTTCAAGCGCTCCGTCGGTGCCCGTGACGACACCTGTAATTGTCCGCTCCTGCGCTTGCAACGCAGGTGGGATGAATAGCATAAGTAGTAAGCAGCCTACTAATAGCCTGAGATAGTTTCTCATTGTTGTTGTTTTAGTATAATAAATGAGCAGTTAACGAAATTAAAAAGCTCTCATAGGACCTGGATACCAGCATCGGCATACGGTTTCAGTAATGGATCGCTTGCATCCAGTTCGGTGATCAGTATGTCAATCTTGTCCAGGGTACTTATTTGTATCGGCTGATAAGTATTGATCTTTTCAGCGATTGAGAGACAAACTACTTTCCGGGAAGCTTCGATCATGGCTTTTTTCAATTGCACCACCTCCCAATCATTATCGGTAATGCCATGCTGGAGATCGATAGCATTGGTGCCAAGAAAACAGATATCCGCTTTGATCTGTCTTATTTTGGCGATCGCTTCCGAACCAACCGTGATCTTAGAACTCTTGGATATCTTATCACCGATCAGGATCACTTCAATGTTGGGATGGTCCATGTATTCCAATATGGCTGCAATACTACCTGAAATGAAAGTAGCTTTTAGTTGAGAGGGTAGGAGGCGGGCCATTTCCACAATCGTGGTGCCACCACCGGTAAGCACAAACATACCATTGTCGATAAGGCCAATGGCTTTCTGTGCGATTTTCATTTTGTGCTGCTGGGAATAAACGCCGTTGCTTGGAATATGTACCTGGCTGAAAGAACGGGACAATGCGCCACCATGCACTTTGATCAGTTTTCCTTCTTCTGCCAGTTCCAGCAAGTCGCGCCGGATCGTGTCTTCTGATACCTGTATGTCAACGCTGAGCGTTGAAGAAAGCACTTTGTTATGCAGGTTGATCTGCTGCAATATGTAAGATTGTCTTTCCTTTTTAAGCATACCGTTAGAATTGGGGACCCTAAATGTATGTTAAAATACCGCATAAAAACGCAGTACCCGGAAAAAATTTGCAGAAATGTGGAAATATTCGGCAGAAATGTGAATTATGCCGGGAATTGAGGCTCCCGGCCAGCCCTTAGAATACAAACCGGACGCTCAGTCCAATGGCAGATGGCTCAAAAGTGATATCATTCACTATGTTCAGCTCCGGCTTCCAATCCAGGGAAAGATTAAGCGGTAGATTCATGAATTTATAGTCGAGTCCCAATACACCCATTGCTCCGAAGTTCACTTCCGTATCATTGGCCTTTCGGTTAGGGTCATACACTTTTACAAAACCAAGATAACCGCCGCCGCCATAAAACCAGTTCAACCCCTCTGTGGCAAGGGGTTTATGCACTTCCAGCATAGCTCCCAGGGCAAGCGGATCTCCGAAAGAGAACAAAGCTTCCACTGCTGTCGATTCTGATAAAAAGTGTTTGAGTGAAATGGAATTATTGACCATTGCCTGGCTGCTGCTCAGCCGCACACCCAATGCTGTTTTATATTGAGCAAAGGAAGTTTGGGCAAAAAAAAGAGCAGCCACCACTAAGGAGGCGGAAAGGAGTTTTTTCATTTGAAAATGTTTTGTTGGTTATTTATCCGTGTCCGGATAGATAACGGCGAAGGGAAAGGGCATAGTTTAAAAGAAATGCTAAACTACTCGTACATTTCGTACTTGGTCTTCGGCCTTCTTTCTTCCAGCCAACGGAAATTGGGAAGTTTCATTTCGCCCGGAGTTTTCTGACGCATAGGCCAGATGGTCCCTGTAACGGAACTGCGGAATACTACTTTGTCCAGTTCTTTTTGTGCGAAGTAAATATCAATTATGTCGCAATGCGATTCATTAATGCCGGTGTAAGCGCTGTCTTCATCCTGTATATAATAGATACATTCAGCAAACCCCTTTGCCCTTACTGAATCAATATTACCATCCACAAACCAGCCATCGATACGGGTTGATTTGATCTGGTTATATATTTCCGCATCAAGCCTGTTGACCATAAAACCGTTCTCGAACGCTTCCACTTTATCGGCTTTTTTGTTTTTGGTATACAGGTAGATCGTATCGCCGGTCACCTGGTTTTGCTGTGCCCAAACCACCGGGTCTTTATAAAGGCGGAATACAGAATCCTTAAATGAGTAGAAAAGGCTATCGCCAACGGCCTGTAATGAATCATTAAAGATGCGCACATTACGGTAGGCCTCGAAATAACGGTTGGAACTGTCTTTCGGGTCCATCGCTGCCATTTTGATCCCTTTCACCGTGTCAACAACAATGGAATCCATACCAAACCTGTCGGTCAGCCTTGCTGAAAAAAGCGTATCGGCCGCCACCAAAGTGGAATCATTCTCCTGCTTGAGGATCATGAGTGGCCTGCGGGTAGCGAGGATGGCTTCTGTTTTTTTATTCTGGTAAATAAGACCGCCGATAATAGTAGTTCCGTTGGCTGAATCAATAACGATCGCGTTTCCTTCTGCTTTATAAATGCTATCGTTTTGGGAAACCGTGTTGGCAATGATCGTTGTCTTCTTATCCTTGATAACAGGCCTTCTTCCAAACTCCGCCTGTTTTGTCTCCTGGTTATAAAACCCCTCTTTTGTAGTGATCTCACGGCCTGAAGTATCCGTAATCAGTGTTTGGGCAATAAACCGCGTTGTCTTGCTCTCTGTATTATATAAAAGCGAATCCGTGACGATATCATAGGCCGGGTCTTTCAGCTTCACGTTCTTTTTAAAATACACATCTTTCAGATCCGCATAGTACCAGCCTTCCTGGCTGGTCAATACCGTTTTATCATTCACTACCTTTCCGCCGTTCTTATAGATACCGATATTGGTCTCCATGTCATATTCCAGGTTGGGCGTGGTGAGCACACCTTTACCGTCGGTCATTTTTACGTTGCCGTCGAGATAAGCCAGTTTTTTTTGCGTATAGTATAAAAGATGGTTGGAATAAATATTAGCTGTATCGGAATCGTTGATATGCACCTGCTTTCCTTTGCCCCAGGCCTCAAAAGTGTTGGCGCTGTTGTTCATTACACAGCTATCGCAGTAGAACAGGGTATTTCCCTGGCGCAGTTTCACATCGCCTGAAATAATGGTCAGTTTGGTGGTATCGTTAACGGTTTGAAAAGTTAGGCGCTTGGTATAATTCAGGATCTCTACCTTCTGTGTTGTATCTCCGGAAGGGGCAGTAGAGGGTACAGGCTCCTGCGCCATACTGCAATAACCTGTCAGCAGAAACAGAGAGAGCAGTAAGGATAATAATGGTCTTGATCTTTTCATGAGCGGCTTAACGGGGCACTGTATCTTTTATAGCGGGCGAAGTTAAAGCACCTCCTTTGTCTTTCTTGCCGAAGATGGAAAAATTAACGTAGCGTTTGGGATGTGTGCGAAGATCATCCATCAGTATTTCAGCACTGAGGATAGCATCATTCAGTTTATTGTAAAGCCCTTTATCATTGATCAGCGCACCCAGGGTCCCTTCATTGCTCGACATTTTAGCCACCGTCGTTTTCAACTGCGTGATGGTGCTTTGCAGCGTTTCCATAGTCTGCTGAAGATCGAGGGATGAAAGCTTTTGGGTAAACTGTTTGGTGTTGCTGATAATCGCATTGATGCTGTCGTTATTGCTCTTAAGATTATCTGTAATAGAGCTTACATTGGCCAGCGTATGCGATAATGAACCGTTCTCTGCATCCAGCAGCTTGTCCAACGAACGGCTGGCACTGTTCAGGTTGGCAATAGTATGCTGCAGATTATTTTTTGCGTCTGAATCAAACAGTTTATTAATATTATTGAATACGATAGTCAGCGTATCAAGCGTATTGCGGACCCTTGAAAGGGTAGGGGTTACTTCAGCAGCAAGCCCGCCAAACAGTCCTTCATCAACACGGGTATGAAGGCTATCCCCATCCTTGAGATAAGTGGTGGCATCTCCTTTTTCTATTACGATAGTGGCTGCACTCAAACCGCCAAAGCTTGCATTGATATAGGCCACTGAATTGGCAGGGATATTGACGTCGCGGGTGAGACTGATGGTTACCTTAATGCCGCTCAGATTTTTGTCCACTTCCTTGATATCGTAAACAGTGCCAATGGTAAGGCCGTTGATCTTTACTTCATTTGCCTTGGTCAGTGCGCCCACTTTATTAAATACAGCATATATTTTTGGGGTACTATTAAAGACATCCTTTCCTTTCAAAAAATTAAACCCCGCGATCAATAATCCCAGGGCTACCACAGTTAATATGCCGACTTTGGTTTCGTTGTTGATCTTCATCGATTCTGGTTTACATTTCCAAGCCGCCAAATTAGCTATTTATTTCCAAAAGACTTACCCGGCGGAGGCTGGTTATTCGCCAGTCTTAAATTAAAAATTCAAAAGTGAAAATTCAAAATTGAGACCATTTTTGAATTTTCACTTTTGAATTTTTAATTTAATGTGCTTTTAAGGCGTGGTGCTGATGGTTTTGGACTCCACTTTTTGTTTATATACACGGAATGCGTTCATCAGGTCTTCCACGATTTCTTTCTGACCTCTGTCGCTGTTCAGGTACTCTTCTTCTTCCTTATTGGTGATAAAGCCGATTTCCACAAGGATGCTTGGCATGCCGGTTGCCTGCAATACCCAGATACCTTCATCATTCCGTTGCTTTACACCACGGCTCAGTCTTCCGCTTGCTTCAAATTCCTTTTCCACGAGGTCGGCCAGGTTAAGGCTTTTGCGGAAGAAGTGCTGTGCATAGATCAGCATACGGGCTTTTTCTGCCGGGTCTGAAGGATCGGGCAACTGAATACCCATAGTGCCGGAAGAATCAATTTCACCATAGTATTCCGTTTTATTGACAGAGTTCACTTTTGCATCATTTTTACTCAGCGCCCATATATAGGTTTCCGTACCATGAGCGGTATTTTCACGGTACACTGTGCCATAAGTATATTTATATGAATTGACGGTCCTTCTTTTCTTCCCCTTGCCAACCGTCTTTTTAATAGGGGTTTTACCTGTCACCACTCTTTCATACCAGCCGCCGGCTTTTTTACCGGAAGAATTGCAATGGATGGAAATAAAAAGATCGCCGCTCGATTCATTGGCAAGATTGGCCCTGTAATAAAGATCTTCCTTCTTCGTTTTTTTACCGCCTGCACCGATATCGGTAGTGCGTGTATACACCACGTTCAGCTCAGGAAACTCTTCCTTCAGTGCCCTGCCGAATTTTAAAGCTACTTCCAGGCTCACATCAGCTTCATTGGAGGTGAGACCACGGGCGCCGGGATCAAATCCGCCATGGCCGGGATCAACAATAAGTGTTTTGATAGTGGCTTTCTGAACTGGCTTGTCTTTTTCGGAAAAGGAGAGCAGGAGGATTGATAAAAAAACGGGAAAGAGGACCAATAGGGTTCGTTTTATCATAACTTTTCCTTTTTTAATGGGTTATAAGTGGAATCTTCACATATTGTTTAGGGACGAAAGGTTTACATTTGCCCGCGAACCAACCGTATGGAACTGCGCAAATTTAGCTCAAAATACTTTTCCACAGTGTCCCTTTTGGCCGCTATCTTATTCACAGTAACGTGGAAAGCGGCCTCACAACGCATTGAAACAACGTATTTTGACACTCCTTTAACATTCTCTGCAGATACCGTTCCGGTTAAAAGCATGCTTTCGCCGGTCAACAGGATTCCGCCGCGTTCTGGTATAACGTCATCAGATACGGTCCCATTGCCCGGCCGCGGAAGGGATATTAAAACGGATACGATCCCACGCATGGATTCTGCCAGCCGTATCAACGTAACATCATCCGATACAACCCTGTTGCCCGGATCAGATTCCCTGCGCCAGAAAACAGATACCTTCTCTGTCCGCCTCTCCAAAGACTCATTTGAGGAACCCATAAAATACAATGCGGAAGATTCTGCCGTAGTGAAGGTCAAAAGCAAAAAGATCATTCTCTATGGCAAAACCAAAACCGATTACCAGAACATGTCGCTGGAAGCCCCCAAAGTAGAGATTGACCAGCAGACACAGGTGATGACAGCCTTCAACCGGCGCGACAGCGCAGGCAACGTGGTAGAAGATGCCAAATTTGCGGATGGTGAGCAGAATTTCACCAGCGATACCATTCAGTTCAATTTCAAAACGCAAAAGGGGCTCACCAAAAACACCATCACCCAGTCGGGTGAAATGTTTGTACACGGTGAAGTGGTAAAAAAAGTGGATAGTGTAGTAACCTATGTAAAAAGAGGCTATTTCACTACCTGTAATCTTGACGAACCGCATTTCGGTTTCCGTTCCAATAAGATCAAAGTGATCAATAAAAAGGTAGCCGTTTCAGGCCCCACGCACCCGGAATTTGAAGGGGTTCCTTTACCGGTGTACCTGCCTTTTGGATTTTTCCCGTTATCGCAGGGCCGTCACTCAGGAATGCTGCCGCCGCAATTTGCCACCAATGATCAGATGGGACTGGGATTGGAAGGACTGGGATATTACCAGGTCATCAATGATTACTGGGATGTGAAAGTGTATGGGAATTTTTACTCTTACGGAAGCTGGTCGGCCAATGTGAACCCGACTTACCGCAAGCGTTACCATTACAGCGGCTCTTTCAATTTCGGTCTTCAACGGACCAAACGGAATTTCAAAGGTGATCCTGATTATTATTCCAATAACAGCTATTCACTTACCTGGAGCCATTCGGCAGACAGCCGTGCCCGGCCGGGAACATCTTTTTCGGCCAACGTGAACGCAAGCTCCACCAGCTACAATAAGAACGTCCCCAATAATGCCAATCTTAACTTCCAGAACCAGTTGAGTTCATCCATTGCCTATTCCAAAAGCTGGGTCGACAAGCCCTATAATCTTACTATAAGCGCTAACCATAACCAGAACAACCAGACAGGTATCGTAAACCTCAGTCTTCCTGACATGGGCTTTACTGTTTCTACTATTTATCCTTTCCAGCGGAAAGAATTTGCCGGCAGCAAAAGATGGTATGAACAACTGGGCATCGGTTATAATGGTACATTCAGGAACCAGATCTCTTTTTATGACACAGCGTTCAAACTTCGCAACCTGCTTGATACAGCACAATGGGGCGCACAACATAGTATTCCGATCACATTATCCCTGCCGCCGATTTTGGGAGGTGCGATAATGGTATCGCCTTCGGTTTCTTATTCGCAGGTATGGTTGGACAGGCAGCGCACAATGAAATGGAATGGTGCGGCCAATAAAGTAGACACCACTTTTACGAAAGGATTCTTTTTAGACCAGCAGGTCAGCTTTGGGCTTAGTTTCAATACAGCACTTTATGGAACTTTCAATTTCAAAAAAGGAAAAGCGATAAGACATATTATCAGGCCCACTATCGGATTAAGCTATACGCCATCCCTTTCCAGCAAATACTATGACACAGTGAGAGCGGTTACAGGCATGACAGAGTCTTATGCAAAGCTGCAGGGTGGACTTTACAGCGGCTATGGAAATATTACCAGTGGTAGCATCAGCTTCGGGCTCGACAATAACCTGGAGATGAAATATAAGCCCAAGAAAGACTCGAGCGGTGAGTTTAAAAAGTTACGGCTGATCGATGGTTTTGGTTTTAACGGATCATATAACCTGCTGGGCAAAACAAATAAACTCTCTCATATTGCTCTTTATTTCCGGAATAATCTTTTTGAAAAGATCAATCTGAATGCAAATGCCGATCTGAGTCCATATAAGCGTAGTGTTTTCGGCGGCGACAGCACTGAATATCTCTGGCAGGGAGGAAGTGGGTTCCGTGTAGGACGAATCACTTCGGGCAGCATCTCCATGTCCACTTCTTTCCAAAGCAAACCCAAGGATGAAGAAAAGGCTAAAAAACAAAAAGATGATCTGGACAAACAGTTGAATGATCCGGTATTGGCAGGCGACCGGCAGCGATTGCTGGATTATATGCGCCAAAACCCGGCTGAGTTTGTCGACTTCAATATTCCCTGGCAGCTCAGCTTATCCTTTGCATTTTACTTCCAGGAACAACGTAAATCGGATAACAGCGGTTTTGAAACCGTTACCAGTGCCAGCACCAACTTCAGCGGCAGTTTCAGTCTTACACCGAAATGGAATCTTAGCGCAAATGGCTATTATGATTTCAGAACAAAAAAGCTGCAGACGTTCACGATGTCTATTTCAAGGGAAATGCATTGCTGGCAATTGTCCATCAACGTTGCACCGGTGGGCCTGTACCGCTATTTCAATTTCACCATCAGTCCCAAATCAGGGTTGCTGCAGGATCTCCGGATCAACCGCACACGCAGTTTCTATACACCTTATTGATGAGCTGTATAGTATTCCTTCATGATATTGAATACTTTTTCCTTTAGTTGCTCTGCAGTTAATCCTGCAGGATCTACAGGGGGAAGGAAATGCATTTCCAGTTTTGTTGGCAGGAAAAAGAACGGCTTATTCACGGGAAGTGCTTTGCGTGTATTAAAGATAAGTGTGGGAATAACCGCGTGGCCTGTATCTGTTGAAAGCCGGAAAGCACCTTCATAAAATTTTTTCAACGGCTCATTGCTGCGGTTGCGGGTACCTTCGGGATAGATACAGATATGCATTCCTTTTTTCAGCACAGCTTTCATATCATCATAGCTCTTGCGCCGGCTCCGCTCATTTTTTCGGTCGACCAGCACAGACCCCTTGCTGTAAAACCAGCCGAATAAAGGCACTTTGGCAAATGATTTTTTGGCAATGGTCTTATTGGTGCCGGGGATATAAGGTGATGAAAGCGGAATATCCAGCAATGAATTATGATTGCAGGTAACTACATAGTTATGTCCGGGAGCAAAGTTTTCCTTTCCTTTGATCCGTACCGGGCAGCCAACCAGCCATAGCCATACATTCATCCAGACCCTGGCTATTTTGATAAGATAAGCTGTGCCCTGGGGTTCAGGCAATAAATAAGAGATCATGGAGGGCAGGAAGATCAATAAAAAAGTAGTTACAAAACTAATAAGCCCCCAAATGGCCCAGATACGGCCGGCTATTTCCCTGAAAAATTTCATTTGTTTTTTGATTAAAGCTGCCAGTCAACCGGATCAATCCCTTTACTTATAAGATAAGCATTTGCTTTGGAAAAATGTTTACATCCAAAAAAACCTGCATGTGCTGAAAGAGGGGAGGGATGCGCTGCTTTCAGAATGCAGTGTTTGACTTCGTCAATCAACACTTTCTTTTCCTGGGCAAATTTTCCCCAAAGCAGGAACACAACATGCGGGCGTTCTTCTGAAATTTTCCTGATCACTGTATCAGTAAAGGTGGCCCAACCGATCTTGGCATGGCTCATCGGTTCGCCGGCCCGCACCGTTAAAGAAGCATTCAGGAGAAACACACCCTGTTTTGCCCATTGCGTAAGGTTGCCGTGATTGGGAATACGTATACCAAGGTCTTCATGCAATTCTTTAAAAATATTCACCAGCGATGGGGGAGGCGGCACACCGGCCTGCACAGAAAAACAAAGACCATGTGCCTGGTTGGGGCCATGATAAGGATCCTGCCCCAGTATCACCACTTTCACCTGGTCAATAGGCGTTGTATTGAAGGCATTAAAGATAAGACTGCCTGGGGGATAGATCGTTTTACCTTGCTGCCTTTCGGTCTTCAGGTGCAGAACAATGTTTTGAAAATAAGGCTTGGCAAATTCATCCTTCAAAATCCCCTTCCAGGATTCTTCAATTTTTACATCCATTATTGTTCAAACTGGTTGAGCGCTCAAGATACTAAATAGATAAAGACAAGCGAAGAGCTTAGGTTTTTACGCCGTGATCAGGACAAGATATGAGGAAGGATTGAACGCCGGTTGTTTTATTGACATAAGTCAAACGACTTGTATAAATAGCTCTCCCGCAAGAGCTTTTTCATTTTTTTCTCCTTTCTTTGTCCGCGCATATTCAATTGCTCCGAAATACACCTGTTACTTATCCCTTGTAAACTACGATGTGGTTCTTTCCTGTGAGGGACTCCAGTTTTACAAAACTGGTGCGGATGATCTTCTGACCTTAATAAAAGATTTGCAGGATTCCCATTACTAACTCAAATTTTATTTATGATGCGGCGTTTCGCTACTGTATGTTCATCTCTATTTTTTTCCTGTATCTGTTTTTCACAATCCCCGGGTCAGATCGTACGGCCTGCAGGTGGGAATGGTGTTACCGTACTCAATCCAAATGGTGATGGATATATTTCCGCCACTACTGCGGGATTTATTACAAACGATGTTACTGAAAGTGAAATTCCTTATAAAAGGATAGTGTCGCCATTCCAGGAACCGACAGGTGATGTGGCTACCGGCCCTTCAGGAGGGTTTACTGACTTTGTGCAAACGCCGGGAAATTTCGATTTCCTTGTGTATAGTGATGGCACCAATCTTTTGTTCCGCTTCCGGATCGGTAATATTATCAGTGGCTCCAAGGGGTACAGCATACTCATCGATACTGATGGCAAAATGGGTAACAGCGGGCCTTCAGCAGACCCCAACTATGTGCCTGGCACTAATATCGCCAAAGGAAACCCGGGCTTTGAATATGAAGCAGTGCTGCAAACCAATTTCCAGGTAGCTGTATATAATGTTGACGGGATCATTTCACCTGCAGCTCCCATAGCTACCTATCCTCTCAATACGCATGCACAAATATCCTTGGCGCTTAGCACGGATGGCAATAACCCGGATTATTTCTATGATTTTTATATCCCCCTGTCGGCCATTGGCTCTCCTGCTTCTTTCCGGCTGGCGGGTACAACGGTAACATCCCCTTCTTCGGCTTTTCAGGGCAGCCGTTCGGATATATTTGGGATCAATGATGCGGTCAACAGTGATGTTTCGAGTGCTTGGGCAAGTGTTATCAATAGCCAGCCGGTTGTCACTCCTGCTTCTATTGGTGCAGGAGGAACAGGTCAGGGAAGCGTATGCACAGCACCGCCGGTGTTGAATGCTCCTGTCGGCAGTGGTTCCAACATCAGCGTCACGGGTAGCTGGACCAGGCTCGACGCAACCAAACCTGCTACTGCTACGATCACCTTGTACAAAAATGGAGTGGCGTCAGGAACAACATCCGTTAGCTCAGGCAGCACCTGGACTATCGCAGTGGCCAGCATTGCCCCGGGAGATGCGCTATATGCAAAAGCTGTGGCTGCCGACGAATCAGAGTGCCTGCAATCAAATCATGTAACAGCAGCCTGTGCCGTTGCACCTGTTGCTCCTTCCGTTACCTGCGCCTCAACCAAAGGCATCACAGGTACTATTCACTTAGGCAGCACTATAGAAATTTACCAGATCTCTACGGCACAAGGCAATCCATCAGCTACGCCTTTAACAACAGGACTTGTTTATACCAACAATGCCAGCAACCGGACCTTTAATTATTATGGCACCAATCCTCAATCCGGTAATGCATGTCAGGGGCAAAGTAATCTCCTTACTTCCAATACCACTTATATGATGGTAACTAATAATAATGGCTGCCTTTCTGCACCCACTTTTATTTGCATCACTGGTTCAAGCCAGAATAGTTGGTCATTAATTGCTGCAAATACACTCAGCCTTTCAACTCCGATCTATCCATACCAGACATCTGTTACAGGTACAGGAGCTACTACCGGTCAGTTGTTAAGACTTTTTATCAACAACCGTTATATAACCTCACTGACGGCAACCGGCAGCTCTTTTACTTTCAGTGGCTTTACACTTGCTACAGGCGATTCACTGCGCGTATATGCACAAGCCTCTGCAGCCTGTATGACGCAATCGCCCACTTTTAAAGTGAGTTGCTACACACAGCCGCCAAGCATTACCACCAGCGCTTCAGGCAACCTGGTCAACACGTCTACTTCAATCAGCGGCACTTCTTCCACACCAGGCGCTACTATCCAGGTGTACCGGGGAACATCTCCTTCAGGAATATTGGTAGGAACTACAACGGTAAACAGCAATGGCACCTGGACAACAGGCAGCCTCACCCTTACCACCGGAGAAACTTACTATGCCACTCAGACAGACGGCACCTGCACAAGCAGCGCTTCCGCTTCAGCAAGTGTGCTTGCAGCAACAACAGTCTGCCCGCAATTTGGCAGCAGCACCTATGGAGAAACAGTTGCCGCTATAGGAGGCACCATCTCAACCTTTACCGGTACTGTACGGCTTTACCTGGATGGCGTTTTAATCGGAAGCACTACGCTCAGCAACGCCACAAGCTGGAGTATAGCCGTAAATACGGTTTATAGCAATACATTATACCCCGGAGGCATACTGACAGCCACAGCCCAAACCTCTACCGGTGCAGAAAACACCGGTTGCGCCAATATCGCGACTGTAACTTGTGTTTCACCGATCACGCCTGCCGTTACGCCATCAAGCATCACCATTCCCGAAGGGCAATCAGTCAATTTCTCAATTTCAAATGTAGCAGGTGATGTATGGTATGCTGTCCGTGATAATACGGGTTCCAGTTATGCCACTTCTGTATATTCCACTGGCACTAATAATCTTTCCATCACCACGAATACGTTTAACACACCGGGCACATATACCCTGACCATTTCAGCTGATAAGCTAAGTGGTTGTCCTGCCAGTGCCCGGTCGGCTATTGTTGAAGTGACCCATATTTCGCTGCCGGTCACTTTTATATCGGCTTCTGCCAGGGAAGAAAATGGCTTAGCTATTGTTCAATGGACCGTAACCAATGAACAGCAGGTGTCTTATTATGCAGTTGAGCGGAGCAGGGATGGAAGTCATTTCGAAACAATAGGTCAGGTACCTTACAGGGAAGTGCAGACATCTGAAAATACATATCAGTTCAAGGACAATCAGCCGCCATTAACAGAACGCTACTATTACCGTATAAAGCAGGTAGATGAAAACGGGCACTTTACCTATAGCTCTGTACTGCCTGTGCAAAGTATCATCCGCTCATTCAGTTGGAGCCTTCAACCCAATCCTGCACATGAAAAAGCTTCAGTAATAATACAGGCACCCGTTGCTGTCAATGGCACCCTTAGTTTACTGAATGTGCAAGGAGCACTATTGTCAAAAAGGCTTTTTAAATTACCTAAAGGAGTAAGCGTTCATTTACTGGAAGGGTTGTTTAAGCTTCCGGCTGGTACTTATATAGTAAGCCTCGAAACAAACGGAAAGGTCAGCTCACAAAATCTGATCATCAGGTAAAACGATCTTATCATTAAAATATAATAAGGCAACAAAACTGTTGCCTTATTTCTTATTATATACCAGCAAGCGCAAGGCATTAAAAACAACTACCAGGGTAGATCCTTCATGAGCTGCTACAGCAGGCCCTATAGTTGCCACACCTAATATGGTGCAGGGGATAAGAACAGCTACAACGCCCAGGCTGATAAACAGGTTTTGACGAATGATCTTTTTGGATTGCCGGCTAAGCCCTATAGCAAAAGGCAGGAGGGATAATTTATCTCCCATAAGAGCGATATCTGCAGTTTCAAGTGCCACATCACTGCCTGCTGCACCCATTGCAATCCCGACCGTGCTCCTGGCCATGGCAGGTGCATCATTCACTCCATCACCAACCATTGCCACTTTTCCTTCCTGCCGTGCAAGCTGCTCCACTGCTGCTACTTTTTGTTCAGGCAATAATCCGCCTCTTGCTTCGGTGATGCCGGTTTGTGAAGCAATAGCTTCCGCTACTTTCTGATTATCGCCGGTAAGCATGATCATTTTTTTGATCCCTGTTTCCTTCAACTGCAATAGGGTTTCTTTGGCTTCAGGCCTGGGTGTATCCATTACAGCGATCATCCCGATGTAACGGGTGTTTTGCCTGATCAGCATCGTGGTATGACCTTCTTCTTCAGCCTTACGCACCAGGTTGATGATCTCTTCCGCTGGTTTATTTTCATCCAGCGATTCAAATAAAGCCAGGTTGCCGGCAAATACCTTGTCATTGCCCAAAGCTGCTTTGATCCCTTTGCCCAATACTGCTTCCATATCGTGGGCCGCCGGGATTGTTTCATTCTTTAACCGCTCTGTACCATCCCTGACAATTGCTTTGGCGATGGGATGATCGCTTAATGCTTCTACTGCCACCACGATCTTCAATAATTGATCTTCCGTTAAAGCTTTATCAAATGGGATCACTTTCGTGAGTTTGGGTTTGCCTTCAGTAAGAGTGCCGGTTTTATCAAAAGCCAGTGCTGATAGTGATCCCAGATCTTCCAGCGGCCGCCCACCTTTGATCAGCACACCTCCACGGGCAGCGCGTGCCACACCGCTCAACACCGCACTTGGAGTAGAGATCGCCAGTGCGCAGGGGCTGGCGGCTACAAGAACAGCCATTGCCCGGTAAAAACTTTTGCTGAACGGCTCATCAATAACGAGAAAAGCAAAACATAAAAGCACTACCAGGACCAATACGGCAGGCACAAACACTTTTTCGATCCGGTCAGTAAATTGCTGTGTAGGCGATTTCTGCGTTTGTGTTTCGTTTACAAGTTTCACCAGCCGGGATAGGGTAGAGTCTTTAGCCGCTTTGATCACTTTTACTTCGAGCAGTTCATTGCCATTAATGGTGCCTGCGAATACACGATGCTTATCGTCAAGCCCCGCCGCTTCTTCAACAGTGATAGAAGGATTATCCACAGCGGATTTGTCAACCGGTATACTTTCCCCGGTAATAGGAGCCTGGTTCACACCACTGCTGCCTTTTACAATAATACCATCGGCAGGAATTTTTGTATTTGGTTTAACGATGATAATATCTCCGATCTTCAGTTCTTCAATGCCAACTTCCCTGGCCTGATCTCCTTCCTTCAGCAGGGCTGTTTTTGGTGCAAGTTCTGTAAGCGCAGCAATCGACTTGCGTGCTTTTTCCATTGCATAATGTTCCAGTGCATGCCCAAGGCTGAACAGGAATAACAATAAAGCTCCTTCCAGCCAGCTACCCAGGAAGGCTGCACCGATTGCTGCAACAAGCATCAGGAAATCTATTTCAAAGCCACCTTTCCGGATAGTCTGAACAGCTTCCTTTGCAGTGAAAAAGCCACCGAATACATAAGCAATTATGTAAAGGGCAGTTGAAACAGCAGAAGGTATTCCTTTTGCAAAAGACAATCCATAGCCTATACCGATAAGGCCGCCACAGATCAGGCTAAAGATCAGTTCGGTATTTTTTCCCAGTATTCCACCATGTGCGTGATCATGATCATGTTCCTCTTTTTCCTCTTTATCAACATGCTGAGGTAAAGCCTCCAGTCCCTGTTTCCGGAGAAGAGCATATAGTTCTTCTTCGGTAATGATGGTGGAATCAAATTCTACTGCCACAAAACCCGTTGCAGAAACACTGATAGAAAGAATGCCCTTTTCATTTTTCAGCGCAGCTTCCACCAGGTTGGTCTGCCGTTGGTGCCGAATCCCTTTTACTTCCAGTAAAGCATGCCTGTAACGTTTATTAAGCCTGGCGCCTGCCTGCGCTGCCAGGTCCTGCACTTTCTCGATAGAGACCACTTGCGGATCATAATGAAAACAGAGCTGGGCCTTCGATCCGTTATTTTCAGATATCACATGAACACGTTCAATGCCTCTTATGTTTTCCATTTCATCGATGATCCGTTGCACACAGGCATCCTTTTCATCCGGAATATCAGGCAGCAGTATATCGAGGTTTATTTTCGTTTTGTCCATAATAGAAATATAAGGTTAAATTATGATAGTTTGAAGTATGGATCGCTGTCAGTGGGCATGTTCCTCATCACCGGAATTCGTCATTTTTGCCAATACAAAAAAAGCCCCTTTTGTTACAATTTTTACGTCAGCAGGAACTGGTTTCAGTACCGTTATCTGGGTGTAGCCAACCTCGGAAGTGCCTCTTGCTACCGGTACTTTCTCAAATGTCAATCCACCCTCTGCTTTTTCATTTGAGTGACCTTCGCTTTCTGTATCGGCATCCTTTACAATAAAAACATAATCCTGTCCCTGGTAAGTAACGATCGCATCATTAGGTACAGCCGGCGTGGTGATCTTGTCGAGGCTGATAAGCGCCGTAATATTCATACCGTCGATCAAACCGGTCTTGTCGCCATTCACCCGTGCATGCACACTCACTGCTTTACTTTCGTCTTCAAATGTTGACCCAAGAGAATATATCTCTGCATCATATTCTTTGCCGGGATTGTTGGTGAGCGTGAAATGTATGCTTTGATTGTTCTTCAGCTTGGGAAGATCTTTTTCATATACGAACAGATCGAGATGCAATTGGCTGTTGTCCACTACTTCCGCAACCGGGGTGTTGAGATCAACATAGCTCCCCATTTTAACAGAGACATTGCTGACTATTCCTCCAATGGGCGACCGTAACGACAATACCGATATCAATTTGCCATTTGATAATGATGCCGGGTTTATTCCCATCAGTTCAATCTGCTGCTCCAATGCGGCTTTACGCGTTTTCAACATCCACAGATCAGATTCAGCTGCCTGCAAATTTTTTAATGCCCCGGCATTCCCTGCGTTCAGTTCTTTCTGCCGGTTATATTCCTGCTCAGCCAGAATGATCCGTGGGCTTATACTGAGATACTCTTCCTGCGAACGGATAAATTCGGGATTGGCGATTGTCGCGATCACTTCTCCCTTTTTAACTGTATTACCAGGTTGGATCAGCAATGATCTTACAATACCACTATACAGTGAATTGATCGACGCCTTGTTTTGATTCGGTACACGCAATGCGCCATTAGCCCTGATGGAAGCCGTCAGTTGTTTTTCTTCAATCACACCTGTCTGGATGCCGATACTTTGTATCTGAGCATTTGTCAGCGTAGCTGTAGTGCCGTTTTCATGCCCTTCTTCCTTTTTTTCTTTTACCGGGGCAGTACCTGCATCATCCTTAATGCCGCAAGACAGTTGAACGATGCCCAGTAAAGAAATAAGCAGGATGCTGAAAATATGTTTCATTTTATATTTATTGATTGGTATAATAATAAAGTTGGATGACAGATTGATTGTACGCATTAAGGTTTTCCAGGTAATTTCTCTGTATATCGATCGCCTGGGTCAGGAATTGTGACATCTCTGCAAAGCTGATCTGACCGGAGCGGTAGGCGAGGGTAGAAGCATTGATGATCTCTGTCGCTTGCTTTAAGCCTGTACCTTCATAAAAAGAAAGCATCGTATTATTCTTCCTCACTTCTTTTTCAGCCTGCATCAACTCAGTTCTGAATACCTGCTGACTGTATTCATACTTCTTTTGCTGAACGATGGCTTCAGCCTGCGCCGCTTTCACTTTACTCTTCGTTGCTCCCATGCCAAAAACGGGAATGGAGACAGAGACAGAGAACCCGGAAAAAGGGTCATTCAGTCCGTAGAGACGTTGACTGAAAAAGCGTCCTGAAAATTCCGGGCGGTTCTCATTTTTTATCACTGAAATGCCAGCATTGGCAATATCCAGGTTTTGCTTTTGCAGATTGATGACCGGGTGCGCAGAATCAGTAACAGGCACAGGCATTGGCAGCTTCTCCAATGGAAGGTCCAGGGCCAGGAAACTGGAATCGGTATTAAGCAATTGCATGAACGATTGCTGTTGCACTTCCATATCATTTGCGACTTGCCGGAGAAGCGCCTGCAATTCGCTGAGGCGGGTATTGGCGGCAATACTGTCAAGCCCCGGACTATCACCTGTTTTTACTTTAAGAACAGAAGCCCTGCTGAGGGAACGATAGATACTGTCCAGCCGTTGATACAATTGCTGTTTGCCCTGCAGGTACCATAGCTGATAATAAACCATACGGACATCTCTTTTAATGTCTGCATCCAATACGGTTTTATTGACCTTGTAATACTCCAGCTCTTCCTTATAAAGTGTTTTTTGTGCTTTATATAAACCAGGCCAGGCAAGGCTTTGCGACAGGCCCATCTTCAGGATGCCTTTTTTATCACCCGGCCGGAGATCTTCGTTCTCAACAAATACACCTGTTTTGGGTAATGCTCCTGCTGTATTCACCAATGACTGTCCCTTTTTGATCTGCTGCTGGTTGATGCCATACTGCAGGTTGTTGCCGGCAGCAGTAATTGCCTGCTGAAGCGAGATGCGTTTTCCGGCAGACTCCTGGGCTTTGGACGATGAAGATAAAAACATACATAATACAAGCATGGAAGCCAGAGCTGTCACCTTCATCTGACCACTTTTCTTTTTGAAAAAAATGATATACAACAACGGGAGTACGAACAGTGTCAGAAAAGTAGCGCTCACCAGGCCTCCTATTACAACCGTAGCAAGGGGTTTCTGCACTTCTGCACCGGCGCCGGTAGAAAGGGCCATCGGAATAAAACCCAGCGACGCCACTGTAGCCGTCATCAATACAGGCCGCAGCCTTGATTTGGTGCCTTCAAAAACCCGTTCAAACACATTATGAATACCTTCTTTTTCCAGTTGATTGAAAGTGCTGATCAGTACAATACCATTCAACACGGCTACACCAAACAGCGCAATAAATCCGACACCTGCGGAGATACTAAAAGGCATTCCTCTCAGCAGTAAGGCAAACACACCGCCGATCGCACTCATCGGGATAGCTGTATAAATAAGTAATGCTTCACGCATTGAATTGAAGGTGAAGTAAAGCAGCAGGAAGATCAAAGCAAGAGCCACGGGCACAGCAATCTTCAACCGGGCAGATGCCTGTTGCAGGTTCTCAAAAGTGCCACCATAAGTGTAATAATAACCGGAAGGCAATAGTTTTGTTGCATCCAGTTTTTGCTGTATCTCTTTTACCACGCTCTCCACATCCCTGCCGGCAATATTAAACCCTACAACGATCCTGCGTTTACCATCTTCACGGCTTATTTGCGCAGGCCCTTCTTTAAAGCTGACAGAAGCTACCTGTGAAAGAGGTATTTGCTTTCCATCATTGGTTGCCAGGAAAAGATTGCTTACATCATCAATTGAGGTCCGGTTTGAACTATCCAGACGGACAACAAGATCAAACTTCCGTTCATTCTCAAACACAACACCGGCAGCCTGCCCGGCAAAAGCAGTGCTGATGGTCCGGTTGATATCATCGATATTCATACCATAGGCAGCGATACGGGCACGGTCATAATTGATCGTTATCTGCGGCAGGCCTGTTGTGCGTTCTATCTGCGGAGCGGTAGCACCTTTCACTGATTGGATGATCTGCGATACTTTGCCGGCAAGAGTTGCGAGCGTATCGATATTCTCCCCGAATATCTTCACCGCCACATCCTGGCGAACACCGGTCATCAGTTCATTAAAACGCATCTGGATAGGTTGATTGGCTTCAAAGAATACGCCTGGGATCACTTCCAGTTTTTCTTTGATCATTTCTGCGAGCTTGTTATAGTCTTTGGTGGTTGTCCATTCCTTTATGGGTTTCAATACTACCATCAGGTCAGTCGCCTCCGGGGGCATGGGATCTGTCGGCACTTCAGCAGAACCTGTTTTGCCCACCACCATTTTTACTTCAGGAAAAGATTTGATGATACGGCTTGCCTGCATGGATGTTTCAATGCTTTGCGACAGGGAAGTGCCCTGCGGCAATATGCAATGGAAAGCATAGTCGCCTTCACGCAATTGCGGAATGAATTCGCCACCCATCCGGGAGAACAGTAAAAGCGCAAACACAAATACGGCTACCGTAATACCCACAATCGCACCTCTTACTTTCACTGCTTTTTTCAAAAGAGGTAAATAGATCCGTTGCAGGAAATCCATCATCTTATCGGAGAAAGTTTTTTTGTGCAGCGGCGTTTTGGGAAGGATCAATGCCGACATCATGGGAATATAAGTGAGAGATAAGATCAATGCCCCAAGTATGGCAAAGCTTACTGTTTGTGCCATCGGGCGGAACATTTTTCCTTCGATGCCGATCAGCGTCAGGATAGGAATATATACGATCAGGATAATGATCTCTCCGAAAGCTGCGCTGCTGCGTATTTTCGAGGCAGACGCATATACTTCTGCGTCCATCTGCGACTGCGTAAGCCGGTTATTCGTTTTCCGCAAAGCCAGGTGATGCAGTGTTGCTTCCACAATGATCACGGCACCATCCACGATCAGTCCGAAGTCGATCGCACCAAGACTCATCAGGTTGGCACTGACGCCGAATGCGTTCATCATACCAAGCGCAAACAGCATGGATAAAGGAATGGCAGAAGCAACGATCAGGCCGGCGCGGATATTTCCAAGAAACAGGACCAAAACGAAGATGACGATCAGCGCACCTTCGATCAGGTTTTTCTTGACCGTGTCTATGGCACGGTTCACAAGATCTGTCCGGTCGAGATATGGTTCAACAACAACATCCGCAGGAAGCGACTGCTGAATGGTCTTCATCTTTTCTTTAACCCTTGCCACCACAGATGCGCTATTGGCTCCTTTCAGCATCATAACAATGCCACCAACAACTTCTTTTTCACCATTGAAAGTAACGGCACCATAGCGGATCGCCGTGCCTTGCTGGGCAGTTGCCACATCTTTTATAAGCACCGGAATACCGCTAACTGTTTTTATTACAATATTGCCGATATCCTGCAGGGAAGAAACGAGACCAATGCCACGGATAAAATAAGCGTTGGGCTTTTTATCTATATATGCTCCTCCTGTATTGGCATTGTTCTTTTCAAGAGCCGTGAAGATCTCAGCGATCGTCACATTCATGCCTTTCAGCCGGTCAGGATTAACAGCTACTTCGTATTGCTTCAGCAAGCCTCCAAAACTATTGACCTCGGCTACACCGGGAGTGCCATACAGTTGCCGGGCTACGATCCAATCCTGCATGGTCCGCAGGTCCATCGCAGTATATTTATCTTCCGATCCTTTTTGCGGATGCAGGATGTACTGATAAATTTCACCAAGCCCGGTACTCACAGGAGCTAGCTCAGGAGTACCGACTCCTTTAGGTATTTTTTCTTCTGCCTCTTTCAGTTTCTCGGTAATAAGCTGCCTGGCGAAATAGACATCTACCTTATCCTTAAAAACAACGGTAATAACAGATAATCCAAACCGTGAAATGGAGCGCATCTCTTCCAGGTCAGGAAGGTTCGCAAGACTTTGTTCGATAGGGTAGGTCACCAGTTGCTCTGTTTCCTGCGCAGCAAGTGTTGGAACAGAAGTAATGATCTGTACCTGGTTATTGGTAATATCCGGCACAGCATCAACCGGCAGCTTACTGGCGCTCCACAATCCCCAAATGATCAGGGCAATGGTGAGCATACCAATAATCAGTTTGTTTCTGATAGAGAAATCAATTATTTTATTTAACATGGAGATCAATAATGTAAATGAGAGATAGCATTTATATACACGTATGTAGTGTTGCCGGTTGATGATCTTCCTGATCATAACCAGCAGCAGTTACAAAACGGGCAGACAGGGAAATACAGGGCTATACCTGCAGCCTGTCTTTTTTGTATGTATTAAGCTATCAACTGAGGAGGTTGCCAGATTGGCAAAGAAATAGAGATCAATGCACCTGTATAATAGGATGAATAAGGAGAAGCTTCAGGGGAAACACATTCCAAGGTATTGAAGAAGGGTTTGAGACATCCCTGCACTGAGCAGCAGGAGCACGAACAGAAAGGAGGGCAATCATCGGATCCGTCTTCATGAGCATGCTGATCGTCTTTCAGTACCTGAACGTTTGCTTTCCCGGCCTTTGAACCGGTGGCCATGTCTCGGCAGGGAGCCAGGCTCACTATCACAACTACCAGCGACATTATGAATGCAAACAGTTTCATCGGATGCGAAGGTAAAACATTTATTTATTCGATTTTGAAAAGCAACATGGTTGCAATGGCAGCAGCAACCATGGCCTATTTGTTGCAATAAGTTGTTCAGATGATGACTGATCTCCGCACTATTAATATGAGTTTATGAAAAAATCAACCGGATACACAAAGAACAATACCAAGGAAGACCGCAGGCATTTTATTGCCCGGGGATTAAAGATCACAGTGGCTACCGGTATAATCGGTACCAGTTTACTAACAGCCTGCGGAAGCGAAGAGGAAGAAAAAGAAGTATCGCCGCCTGAAGACCTAATGCAGGAACACGGTTTACTTAACCGGATATTGCTGATTTATGATCATTGCAGGATCAAACTGACCGATAAAGAATCTTTTCCTATTGAAATGCTAGAAAGTGCAGCAGGAATTGTAAGAGTTTTTGTGGAAGATTACCACGAAAAGCAGGAAGAGGATTATTTATTCCCCAGATTTAAAAAGGCACATCAACTTGAAGGCCTGGTGGATACATTATTGAATCAACATCAGGCAGGCAGGTGGCTTACCGACCAGATCATGCAGCTCTCCAAATCCACATCTGCTTCAGAAGGCGAAAGACAACAGCTCTTACAAGCACTGACCTCTTTCAATTATATGTATCGTCCGCATGAAGCCAGGGAAGACACCGTATTATTCCCGGCATTCCGCAAAATCGTTTCCCAAAATGAATATGATTCACTGGGTGAGGAATTTGAAAAAAACGAGCATAAGCGTTTTGGAAAAGATGGCTTCGATACGATGGTGGATAAAGTAGCCGGTATTGAAAAAGTTTTAGACATATATGAGCTATCGCAATTTACTCCACCAACTGCTACCAGTTGAATTTTTCAAGCTTACCGTGAAAACACCCCCAAGAAATAGGGTGAAATCACGCTTGTCTGGTATCTGTAATAGTTCCCACATTTGCTGACCGGATTCGGGCACTTTGATTATAGCAAAAGTCTCTTTTGAAATTGCTGTGTGTGAGAAACTGAAGGTTCCCGCATCCTAATAGTAACCATCACCAACCACCAGCTATGCTGAACCACCGCAGCGTACTTTTTTTTATGGGGATACTTCTGTCCCTGCATGTACAGGCGCAGGAAGATACAGCTTCGGTATCTTCTCCTGTCAGTAATAAATACCTGGAGGCGGTAAATAAAAAAGCCGGTAGCCTGGAACAAAAGCTGGATAAGCAATCTGAAAAAATCATCACCCGGTTTTTAAAGCAGGAAAATAAATTAAAACGGAAACTGGCGCGAAAGGATTCTGCGGCTGCCGCGGCAGTGTTCGGTGATGCAAAGCCACGGTAT
>DATAJQ010000305.1:0-13868 GCA_036262095.1 Chitinophagaceae bacterium
CAAAACCAACCATTAACCCTGATCTTATCCCGGGCTGCCATTGGCAGCCCTTCTTTATTTACAGGATTAAACCTCCTCATTTTTTCCCGGTCTTACCCCAAAATTGACGCATGTCATTGACCAACCAGTTAAAAAATCAGCATCTTCTCTGGCGTGCCGGTTTTGGCCCGGCCGTTGAGCAACTGGAAGATCTCCGCCAATTCACTCCCAAACAATTTTACAAAGCCCTGGTAAAAGCATCGGAAAAAAAGCCGGTGTATATGAATGTAGCCGACAACTATCTGAAAGGCCTGGTAATGGGTGTGGGAGAAGTAGGCCGTATGGAGAAACTGAAAGAGCTGACGCCTGAGCAAAGAAAGTCCATTCAACGTAAAAACAGGGAAGGCGTCCGTAATCTCAATCTCACCTGGCTTAAAGAAATGATCAATAGCGGAGCGCAGCTGCGGGAAAAAATGGCTTTTTTCTGGCATGGCCATTTTGCCTGCCGCAATCTGAATGTTTTTTACCAGCAGGAACTGATCGATGTGATCCGCCAGAATGCATTGGGTAATTTCGGCATCCTGCTCAAAGAAGTTTCGCATAGTGCTGCCATGCTCAATTTTCTTAACAATCAGCAAAACCGGAAAGGCCATCCCAATGAAAATTTTGCACGCGAAGTGATGGAGCTTTTCACGCTTGGCCGGGGTCATTATTCAGAGAACGATATTAAGGAAGCCGCCCGTGCTTTTACCGGCTGGGGCTCCAATTTGCAGGGGGATTTTATTTTCCGTAAAGGGCAGCATGATGATGGCGTTAAAACCGTGCTTGGCCGCACCGGAAAACTGGATGGTGATGCTGTGCTGAATATATTACTGGAAGAAAAACAAACGGCCCGTTTTATCTGTACCAAGATCTACCGGTTTTTTGTAAATGACCAGCCTGACCAGGAGAGAATAGAATGGCTGGCCGACCGGTTTTATAAATCCGAGTATGAAATAGCAGCATTGATGGAAGATATATTCACGAGCGATTGGTTCTTTGATGAAAAGAATATCGGCACTCGTATTAAATCGCCCGTGGAATTGCTGGCAGGCATTCAACGCATGCTGCCAATGACGCTGGAAAATGATGAATCGATGCTGATCCTGCAGCGCATACTTGGCCAAATGCTGTTCTATCCACCCAATGTGGCAGGATGGGCAGGAGGAAAAACCTGGATCGACAGCAGCACACTGATGATGCGTATGCGCATACCGCAATTGTTCAACGACGAAGATGAAATGAATGTAAGGCCCAAAGATGACGATGACCAGATGATGGGCATGAGGGATGAGGGAAATCCTGCAGCAGTCGCCCGCCGGCCCAAAGCACAAAAACTGGGCGGAGCCCGTGGCACAAGACCTATCAATGCCAATATAGAATGGGCCGGCTACCTTAATTATTTCAGTAAAACACAAAGGGAAGCATTAGTAAATGCAATGGCAGGTATCTTATTGCAAACGAATACTGCTGTCAGTGCAGATATCATCCGGCAGTATTCAGATGAAAGCAACCGGGAAGCTTTTATCCGGTCGGCTACCATACAGATCATGAGCACACCGGAATACCAGCTTTGTTAACTCTTCAAACTTAGCATCATGTTGTTTAAAAGAAAAGAATTCATCCAGCTCGGCTCACTGGCAACAGCTTCGCTGATGCTGCCCAAATTCCTGAAAGCGTTTGAAGGGAAGGCCATGGTGCCACCGGGTAATAAGGTGGTAGTGGTGTTGCAATTGAGCGGAGGAAATGATGGGTTGAATACTGTTATCCCTATAGGAAACGATCTTTATCATAAAGCCCGTCCGCGTTTGGGTATTGAAAAGTCAAAGGCACTTTCATTGACGGACGAGGCCGGACTGCATCCTGCATTGACGGGCATGAAGGAATTGTATGATGATGGCAGTCTTGCCGTTCTCAACAGTGTTGGATATCCTAATCCCGACCGCTCACATTTCCGCAGTATGGACATCTGGCAAACGGCCAGCCAAAGCAATGAATACTGGAATGCAGGCTGGATAGGCCGCTACCTCGATGCGCAGTGCCAGGGCTGTGATAAGCCCACACAGGCAATAGAGATGGATGACATACTCAGTCTTTCCATGAAAGGCGAACATGTGAAAGGCATTGCAGTAAAAGACCCCCGGCGTTTATACGGCACGGCTAATGAAAAATTTTTTCGTGATGTAATGAAACATCATCCGGAAGCGAGTGGTGAACAGCTGGTGGATTATTTATATAAAACCATGGCGGAAACATTGTCATCCGCGGATTATATTTTTAAGCAAAGCCGTTTGCATCCCACTTCGGCACAGTATCCGGCAACAGAGCTGGGCACAAGTATGAAAACAATTGCTTCGCTGATCTTTTCCGATATCAATACCAAGGTTTATTATGTGTCATTGGGGAGTTTTGATACGCATACTAACCAGGATATGCAGCAGCAGCGTCTTTTTACTGAACTGAGTGATGCCATCCGCGCATTTACGAAAGATCTGAAAGCAAATGGCCGTTTTGATGATGTGTTGCTGTTTACGTTCTCTGAGTTTGGAAGGCGTGTTTCGCAAAATGCCAGCGGAGGTACTGATCATGGTACCGCAAATAATATGTTCCTGGTGAGTGGAGGGTTGAAGAAAAAAGGATTGATCAATCCTTTGCCTGATCTTTCAGATCTGAATGAAGGTGACCTGAAGCATAAAGTAGATTTTAAGAATGTGTATGCTACGGTATTGAATAAGTGGCTGAATGCCGATGCAGCGAAGATACTTGGGCAGGAGTATGGGTATATGGATTTTATTTAAGAAAAGACTTTGTGTTCTTTGTTGTCTTAATGGGGTATATTCTCCCGCTAAAACTGCAAAGAACACAAAGAGATAAAATAGTTAAATGGTTTTTTTCTTGCTTACAGCAATTCTGTAAAGAATAAAGCCCATCAATGCAAAGAAGGCGACGCCAAGCCATTTATATCCTTCGGCACCCAGCGAACTAACAAGGCCATGCTCTGCATTAATTTTTGCCAATCCTTTACTGATTGGATCACTTGCTGATAAAAATGCTACAAGTACGCCGGCTAATGCTCCTCCTGCTACAAGACCGGTCGCAAAGAGATTCCCCTTACCCAGGTCTTCTTCTTCAGGCGCTACATGAACATTCTTCTTTTTATTTTTCCATTCTATAATACCGCGGATAGCACCGCCAATGAATATCGGCAAAGTAGTGGAAAGGGGCAGATAAATACCAATAGCGAAGCTAAGGGCTTTGATCCCGCATAATTCCATTACAATAGCAATGAATACACCGACCAGCACGAACTGCCAATCAAGGTTGAATGACAATATGCCTTTGATCAGTGTTGCCATTAATGTACCCTGTGGTGCAGGATATTTATCAGAACCGATAGCATGCTGAATGCCCTGTGCCGCCATTTCAGCAGTAGGCTGATCCAGTATTTTGATAGTTGCACCGATTGCCAATGATGAAACGATAGCACCAACAAAAAGGGCGATCTGCTGATATTTGGGAGTGGCGCCAACCAGGAAGCCGGTTTTAAGATCCTGTGAAGTAGCGCCTGCATTTGCAGCAGCAATGCAGATCATACTACCTACTACCAATGCCATAGGCTCATAAACATGGCCAGTCCATTTTACAGCAATAAAAATAAGGCAGGTACCCATCAGTGTAGCGATGGTCATCCCGCTGATAGGGCTATTTGAAGAACCGATCAGCCCTACGATCCGCGATGCTACCGTAACAAAGAAAGCACCAAAGATGATCACCAATAATCCTAACAGCAACTTGCTGCCGATAGAAGTGCCGGGGATCAATGTGCTGGGAAGAAAAGCGATCAGCAATATCAGCAACAAACTTCCGATGCCAACCACTTTAATGGAAAGATCACGTTCGGTGCGGGGAATGCTTGATGCTGCTGTAGCGGTACCGTCCTTTTTTAAGGAACCAAGACTGCCTTTGAAAGAAGAAATAATTGTCGGAATGGTTTTGATGAGAGTGATAAAACCTCCTGCAGCTACAGCACCTGCTCCGATCTGCCTTATATAAGCTTTGTACACTGCATCAGACCAGTTGGCAAAATTATGCGTTACAGGATCCCAACCCATGGAGCCTCCCGGTTTGGCAATGTCTGCGAGATAGCCGAGTTTAACCAATTGTCCGGCTATGAGGTCGGCACTAACCAGGGTGGAAAGAAGAGGAATAAGTACCATCCAGCTTAATACGCCACCAGCCACCAATACTCCGGCGATCTTTGGCCCGATAATATAACCCACACCCATATACTCAGGTGTTATTTCACCACTAACCCTGGCCGAAGGAAAGAAGCGGTTGGTTTGTTTGGTGAAGAATGCAGGTGTTTCTGCAATAACATGAAATATTTTTTGAAGGATGGCATAAGCAAAAGCGAAGCCTAATCCCATAAATGCCGTCTTTGCAAAATCACCTCCTTTTTCGCCTGCTTTCAAAACAGAAGCGCAGGCTGTTCCTTCAGGATAAGGAAGCGTTGCGTGTTCTTTTACGATCAGTGAACGCCGGAGCGGAATCATCATCAGGGTCCCAAGGATGCCCCCGAAGATGGCAAGTATCAATATGGTGAAATAATTAAAGAAACCGGCACTCCCTGCTTCGCTGAGGAATAGAAATCCCGGTAGGGTGAACACAACACCGGCAGCAATGCTTTCACCTGCAGAGCCGGTTGTTTGTATGATATTGTTTTCCAGGATGGTGGTCTTTAAAAACTTCCTTCCCAGGGTGATCGCAATTACTGCAATAGGAATGGAAGCAGAAACCGTGAGGCCCGCTTTCAAAGCGAGATAAACAGTAGCGGCACCGAAGATGATACCGAATGCTGCACCTGTTAAAACAGATTTGACAGTAAACTCTGCCATATTCGTTTCCGGCGCCACAAAAGGCTTGAAATTGGATGGTTGTTCTGCCATACAGTTAATTTAGCGCGGAAGATAGGGAAAAGAAAGCAAGCAAACATTTCTTCCTACTTCAACCCCTTTTCTTTCATCACCCTGTTAAGCCATTTCAACATACCAAAGCCCAATGCTGCTGCTACGAGCAATAAAAGAAAATTCAGCCAGAAATAGTTGGCTTTCTGATCATATTTGTCCCACATAGTGGCCAGCACTCCGGAAAGCTTATTGCCAATGGAAGTGGAAACAAACCATCCGCCCATCATCAGCGAAGTGATCCTTACCGGGCTTAGTTTGGAAACAATGGAAAGCCCCATGGGGCTCAGTAATAATTCACCTAATGTGATTATACCGTAACTGCCGATCAGCCATAATACACTTACTTTATCCGTTCCGTTGTGCCCTGCATACACGGCAGCTACCATTACCAAAGCAGAGAAGGCTGAGATCAGTAATCCATAAGCGATCTTGGTAGCAGTGGAAGGTTCTTTTCCTTTTCGTCTGCGCCAGGCAAAGAAGGCGATCACTACCGGTGTGAGAGCAATCACCCAACCCGGATTGATGGACTGGCTGAGATTGGTGGCCCAAAGGCTGACTTGTTCACCTTCTTTGGGTAATTTTTCAGCGGGTACATTTTTAAAATAAACAGGATAGTTGACCTCCGTCAAAACCTTTCCATTTTCTTTCTGTAAACGGAATTGCGGATCATACAGGGGAATAGTGTCTTTACTGTAAGTCACTTGCTTTGCCAGCACGAGATTATCAAATACTTTTTGTGTAGTACCGGTTACTTCACGGTTGGTGTAACGGTCGGCCCAGGTGTTTAAAGCAGAACCATTTTGCTTGAATACTGCCCAGAAAAGAATTACTACAGCAAAAATGGCCAGCAAGGCAGCGATAGGTCTTTTTTCTTCTTTATCAGCTTTGATATAAATGGAAGCATAGAAATAGACCAATGGTATGCAGGAAAAAATAAAAGCGTCAGTGGAATCAGAACCGAACAAAGAGCCAGGAATCATCCAGCCGATAATGCCAGCAATAATGGAGGGCACCAGTATTACCATCACGATCCGGCCAAAAGACATATCACCTTCTTTCACTCCTTTCTTCACATCATACATTCTGTAATGCTTCAACCCTACCAGGTAAATGATCACACCGATGAACATGCCCAGACCCGCTGCAAAAAATGCATATCCCCAACCATAAGTGATATATAATACGGCACTGATAAAATTGCAGATGAATCCACCCAGATTGATACCCATGTAAAAGATATTATATCCTTCATCTTTCTGGTGCTGATGTTGGGGGACAGAATATACATTCCCAAGCAGGGTAGACATATTGGGTTTGAAAAAACCATTTCCGGCAACTACCAGCGTCATGGAAATATATAATACAGTAAGGTTGTGGATGGACATCAGGCAATAACCTATTCCCATCATGACTCCTCCGAGAATGATGGACCTGCTGTAACCGAGATAGCGGTCACCCAGCAAACCGCCAAGGAATGGTGTGAGGAATACCAGTGCGATATAAGTGCCATAGAGGTCAGCAGATTCAGCTTCCGTCATGGCATAACCGGCTTTTACATCTTTAAGATAAAGTGTAAAGATGCCGATCATGAGATAGTAACCGAATCTTTCCCACATTTCAGAAAAGAACAGGAAAGGAAGAGCCTTTGGATGCTTTTTCCACATGAGCGATGCTTTTAGGTTGGCTTTGCAGTTATTTTATTCCGTGCATCATCTTTTGCAGCTTCTTTGAAAGCAGCAATAATGTGATACCTGCAGCAAAGGACATAAACACAAACAACATGAAAAAGTCATACAGGGTATTCATCTGGTATCCCAGGAAAGAGGTTGTTTTACCTCCTTCAGGATAAAGCGCACTCAATACGCCTGCCAGCTTATTACCCCCCGCATTACCCAAAAACCAAACTGCCATTAATAGTGAAGCAAATTTGAGGGGGGATAATTTATTGAATAGAGAAAGACCAATAGGTGATAAGCAAAGTTCTCCCCAGGTATGTAACATATATAAAACCGTGAGCCAGATAATGCTCACTTTTCCAGTAACGTTGTTAACGCCCCAGGAAATCCAAAGATAGCCGAGACCGAGAAAAATTAAACCGATACCCATTTTGGTGGGGGTAGCTGGTTGTCGGTTGCCCATTTTTAGCCAGATCCAGGCAAAGGGGGCAGCAAAGATGACAATAAAAGCTGAGTTGAATGATTGAAACCAGGCTGTTGGCATTACGTAATCACCCCATAAATTTCTGTTCGTTTGGTATTCAGCAAAGAGTGTGAGTGAAGCACCCGTTTGCTCATAAGCACCCCAGAAGAACACAACAAAGAATGCAATGATGATCATCACCCAGATCCGTTGTTTTTCTTCTTTTGTAAGATTCTTATCTGAAAGAATATAAAAGATGATGAAAAGAAAACTTCCACCCAGCAGATAGAAAAGATAATTGACCCTGGTATCGAGGTACATGGCGCCGATCATTAATGCTGCAAAAGCGAGCATTCCAATAATAATACTGGCAGGATTTAATACTATTTTGGGAGGCGGTGGGATTGCTGAATGTTTTTTACCTGTTTCCGGATCAGGGGCCGGCTGGATCTCCCCAGGGGTCCCTCCTAAGATCTCGCCTTTTGGATTACGTACATATTTATTATGATAAACCTTTTGCACAATTAAACTGATGATCATCGCAATTCCTCCAACAAGAAATGCCCACTTGAAATCTGCAGGATTGCCGGTGTTTCCTACCAGTCCACAAATCAGCGGACCGAGCATCCCTCCCGTATTGATACCCATATAAAAGATCGTATAAGCAGCATCCTTTCGGGTATCATTCTCAGGATAAAGCTGTCCAACCAGCGAAGAGATATTCGGTTTGAAAAAGCCATTGCCCGCAATCATAAAACCCAGACCCGAAAAAAAGAGGAAAGTAGACAACCCTTTAGATGAATCATAAATAGATGCGCAGGCAAAAAGGATCAGCTCTCCGATAGCCATCACCACTCCGCCGACCATGATCGAACGTTTATTGCCCCAATACCGGTCGGCAATATAACCACCAACCAATGGACTGATATAAATCAGACTTATATAACTACCATATAAATTGGAAGAGAAAGCGTTTTCAAATAGCAATGCCTGCGTCATAAACAGGAACAGTATCGCCCGCATGCCATAGAAGTTAAACCTTTCCCACATCTCTGTGGCGAATAAAACATACAAGCCTTTCGGATGACCGCTGGTTTTTGCAGGGGTGTTCATGTGTGGGATTTATTTACAAATCAGAAATCTTAACCATACAAAGGGCTGAAAATAAGGAAAATTGATCACAAGCAAATTTTTCAGGTATCTTTAATAATGATACCGATATTCGCAACCAAGTAAAAAAATTCTTCACTGCACCATGCGAATACTGCTATTAGGCTCAGGCGGCCGGGAACATGCCTTGGCCTGGAAACTGAGTCAAAGTGTCTGGACCAACCCCCTTTATATTGCACCTGGTAATCCTGGTACAGCCCAATGTGGTGTGAATGTGGACCTTAACCTGTCTGATTTTGATGCGATCGGCAAATTCTGTGTATATGAAAGAATAGAAATGGTGATCGTTGGCCCGGAAGAACCACTGGTGAATGGCCTGTATGATTACTTCAAAGCGAACGAAGATCTCAAATCCATTTACTTTATCGGCCCCTCTAAAGAAGGCGCTCAGCTGGAAGGAAGCAAGGCTTTTGCAAAAGCCTTTATGAAGCGGCATAATATCCCTACAGCCGGTTACCGGGAATTTACAACAGACAATTACGAAGAAGGTATAAAATACCTGGAAAATCATCCCCTGCCAATCGTACTGAAAGCAGATGGACTGGCTGCCGGCAAAGGCGTGGTGATCTGCCAGAGCCATTTGGAAGCAATTGCTGAATTTGAACTGATGATCCAGCGCGCCAAGTTTGGCGAAGCCAGCAAAAAAGTGGTGGTGGAAGATTTTCTTACCGGTATTGAACTCAGTGTATTTGTATTAACAGATGGTAAGAGCTATCTCCTGCTTCCCGAAGCGAAAGATTATAAAAGGATCGGCGAAGGTGATACCGGCCTCATGACCGGCGGTATGGGCGCTGTAAGTCCTGTACCTATCGCTACGCCCGGCTTTATGTATAAGGTGGAAGAAAGGATCATCCGCCCTACGGTGAACGGCCTTCATAAGGAAGGAATTGAATACACCGGCTTTATCTTTTTCGGCCTCATTAATGTGAATGGCGATCCTTATGTGATCGAATACAATTGCCGTATGGGTGATCCTGAAACAGAAGTGGTGATCCCACGCCTGGAAAATGATCTCGTAGGACTTTGCGTGGCAGCCACCCAGAAAGAACTGCACCTGGTTAAAATACAGGCTGATCCCCGCTCTGCCGCCACTGTTGTTGCCGTAAGCCGAGGCTATCCCGCTGGCTACCATAAAGGCTTTGAGATAACCGGCCTTACCGACAACTATGGCAAGCAAACCCAGATATTCCATGCAGGTACCAAAGAAGAGAACGGAAACATCGTGACCAATGGGGGCCGTGTACTCTGCATCACTTCCTTTGGTGAAACGATAGAAGAAGCCGTGAACACCTCACTGGACGTTTTGCAATACGTTTCCTACGATGGAATAACTTACCGGAATGATATAGGGTATGAGTTTATAGCAAAGTAGAAATTATGAACTACCACGATTACTTGCAGCTTGACAATATATTGAATGCTCAATTTCCTGAAAGCGAAAAACAACAGCTTCCTGCACATGATGAAATGCTGTTTATCGTTATTCACCAGGCGTATGAACTTTGGTTCAAACAACTGCACCACGAAGTTGATTCCATAGGGGCCATCCTTGCCAAACCTGCACTCAACGATAATTCCCCGGAGTTGCAAACTATTGTGCACCGGCTGAACCGTTGCGTTACCATTTTACGTGTACTCGTTCACCAGATGGATATCATGGAAACCATGACGCCCATGGATTTTCTTGATTTTCGGGATATGCTGCGACCGGCATCCGGATTCCAGAGCTGGCAGTTCAAAGAGCTGGAAGCCAAGCTGGGCCTGAAATACGAGCAGCGGCATGGAAAAGAGTATTATGTGTCCCAACTCCGGCCTGCGCATGTGGAAGTGATCAAGAAAGCAGAAGAAAATAAGTCCCTGCTGCAATGGCTGAACGACTGGCTGGAGCGCATGCCTTTCTTTGATGAAAAGGAAAACTGGAAGGGCTTTACTGCACATGAAGAAACAAAAACGCCTCATCCATTCTGGTCAGAATACCTGTATCAATATGCGCAAAGCTTATCTGATGTAGAAAAAGCCAACCTGTCTGCATTTGAGGAAACATTTTTAAAAGAGCCAACAGAAAATTCCCGCTCTCTTTCAGCCAAAGCCAACAGGGCTGCGCTGTTCATTATGCTTTACAGAGGCTACCCTGTGCTGCAATTGCCATTTCAATTGCTGAATGGCCTGCTGGAAATAGATGAGCAACTCAGTTCCTGGCGCTACCGCCACATGAACATGGTGCACCGCATGATCGGTACCCGCATTGGCACCGGCGGCAGCACAGGGAAAGATTACCTGAAAGCGGCTGCAGACAAGCACTATATTTTCCGGGAAATAGCCCAGTTGAACAGCTTTCTGATCGAGAGAAGAAAGCTGCCGGTGTTGCCGGGAGGGGTTGAGAAAAGGCTTGGCTTTTAGTCGCGAGTCTAATCTAAGTGGGAAGAGACTCTCAACTTCCGACTAAAGGCCCTGAACTCACATAAACCTTTCCTTTCCTTCAATGACTTTATAAGGATTTTTGAAAAACCGGTCTACGGTCCTATTAAAATCTTCTGCATAGATGATCGGGGTTGAATGCCCTGAAGCTGGCAATATCCATAAGTATGCTTTAGGAATGTTTTTATAGATCAGCATGGTATGCTCTTCTTTGATCACATCGTGGTCACCTCCGATCACCAGTGTAGGGCAGGAAATGCTATGAAGGGAAGCCGGGCTGATATGTGGCTGCTCACATAAAAGCCGGAGCAGTTTAAAGGCATTTTTCTCCTGGGCAGTTTTTGTTGGTTTTGCTGATAAAGCCGCCAGGGATGGGCGCACCATATCCCAGATCTCCTGGGGCACAGCCGTGGTGTCGGGTGCAAGATTGGCACCTGTAATGGCCAGCTTTTTCACTTTTTCAGGGTGCCGAATGGCCAGTAAAAGACCATTGATGCCTCCATCACTCCAACCTATAACATGTGCAGAATCAATGTGTAAGCTATCCAGCAGGGTAGCATAATCATCGGCCATCATCTCATAAGTAAGCGAATCGCCGGGATCAGCCGACTTGCCCTGGCTGCGACTATCAGCTATGATCACCTTGTACTTATCGGTGAAATAAGGGATCTGGTAAATAAAATTATTGATGGAACCGCCGTTCCCATGTATGATCAATAAAGGCTCACCAGCCCCATACACTTCACAATACATTTTGAAACCCCGGATATTGTAAAATTTTCCTGCTTTGGGGTTATTGCCATAAGGAACTGCGTTGGGATCGTTCAGCTTCTTTTGAAATTCCGCGACCTTCTCAGCCACATTCTCCTGGGAGAAACAGTTCATACCGGCAAGAAAAAATAAGCATAAGATGAAAGGTATTCGCATAAATAAAGATTGAATGGGCCAGTAAGATAGGCAAATAATTTTCCTTACAGTGAGACCGGCACAATCTAAAATGCTCCCTTCCCGTCCTTCCCGCCTTACCGGTAAGTTTTTTACCGGTAAGGCGGGAAGGACGGGAAGGGAGCGTTGTTTACAGGAATTACTTTATATAAAAAGGGTGACCGCTCAAGCGAATCACCCCTTCCTTTTGCTGATAGATAAATGAGAGATATATGATAGAAGTGTAACGGATTTAGAACGTATACCTAAATCCCAGGCCGAACCTGCCCGCTTCGAAATCGGAGTCACCACTGCCTATGAAAAGGGTGGGACGCCAATCGAACGAAAAGCTCAGTGGAACGTTAGTGATCTTGTAATCCAGACCTACCAGAGGACGGATCAGGAGATCGGAACCGCCATCATAAAGGCCTGCACCTATACCAGCGCCCGCATACCATTGAAGGCCTGCAGCGTTAGCAATGTCTTTGTGGTACTGGTAAAAACCCTCGATAACTGTGTAGTTGTTCCCGAACAGTACATCAAACTGACCCACATGATTAGGGGTAAAGAAGTGTTTTACTGAAGGGCCTACCAGGGTAGAACCATTACCGAAATCAATGCCCAGACCTACACCTGTTTTGTAAGTGCTTTGTGCATTAGAAACTGTGGCTGTTAAAAGAAAGCCGGCTAAAATAACGCCTAGAATAAAGATTTTTCTCATAATTTTTTTACGAAAAATGGTTTTAAAATGGTGCTTCGGATGCTTAATTGCCATTTTTGTGCCAGAATTCGCAAACCGGTTATGATCACCGGTTTGACTGTTGAAAAACCCTGGTCCAAAAATACCCGAAGAACTTTTTGATTAACGAATAATAGAACGGAAATAATACCGTTTATTGTTAGCGCCGCGAAGGTAATAAAAAACGAATGTTGAACAGATGCGAGAGAACAGTATTACATCAACGGTGATTGAAGAGTAAGAAAACTCCACTCAAGAAAAATAAAAAAAAGCTGGCCAGTAAAGGGTTTGCTTTGTAATTTCAAATTATTTCCTCCAACTTTGCACACATTAAATCCAATTATATCGAATGGGACTTTTTAACTGGTTTACACAAGAGATTGCAATGGACCTGGGTACTGCCAATACCCTTATCATACATAATGACGAGGTAGCTGTAAACGAACCAAGTATAGTAGCGCTGAACAGGAACAACCCGAAAGAGGTGCTGGCCGTGGGGAAAAAAGCGCTGATGATGCATGAAAAAACGCATGAAAGCATCCGTACTGTCCGCCCGCTTAAAGACGGTGTAATTGCCGATTTCAATGCTGCAGAATTGATGATCAGGGAACTGATAAAATTAGTTTACCCCAAAAAACCTCTTTTTCCGCCCAGTTGGAGAATGATGATTTGCATTCCCTCTTCCATCACGGAAGTGGAAAAACGTGCCGTTCGCGATAGTGCTGAGCAGGCAGGTGCCAAAGAAGTATACCTCCTGCATGAGCCAATGGCTGCTGCACTTGGTATCGGGATCGATGTGGAAGAGCCTGTTGGTAATATGATCATTGATATTGGCGGTGGAACCACCGGTATCACCGTTATTGCCCTGGCAGGTATCGTATGCGATCAGAGTATCCGTATCGCCGGTGATGAATTCACTGCCGATATTATGGAAGCACTCCGCCGTTATCACAGTCTGCTGATCGGGGAACGTACCGCTGAGCAGATCAAGATACAGGTAGGTGCTGCCATGAAAGACCTGGACAATCCGCCCGATGATATTCCTGTAAACGGCCGTGACCTGGTGACCGGTATTCCAAAACAGATCATGGTGAGCTACCAGGAAATTGCCGAAGCACTCGACAAAAGCATTTTCAAAATAGAAGAAGCCATCCTGAAAGCGCTGGAACAAACACCACCGGAGCTGGCCGGGGATATTTACCGCCGCGGGCTTTATCTCACTGGTGGAGGAGCTTTGCTGAGAGGGCTTGATAAAAGGCTTAGCCAAAAGATCAAGTTGCCGGTACACGTAGCTGACGATCCGCTGAAAAGCGTGGTTCGCGGCACAGGTATTGCTCTTAAGAACTATGATAAGTATCCTTTTGTAATGAGATAGCGGCTTAGGCTTCAGATTTCAAACCTGCTCCCTTGCGAAATATATTTCTCTTTATCCGCCGTTTTTTCACCGTCATCGTGTTCCTGATATTGCAGGCGGTGTCAATCTGGTTTTTATT
>DATAJQ010000306.1:0-8120 GCA_036262095.1 Chitinophagaceae bacterium
GGCTGAAAGCAAAAACATATATTAATTCTTTTCTCAGTTATCTAATGGTATTTGGCTGATGGATTTCAGTGTTTGCTTATTCGTTCTGAAAACCCAGGTCAGCATGATGGTGAAGAAGAGGAAGAAGATAGCCAGCGACACCAGGCCAAGTATTTCCACTCCGCTTATTTTTTCGAGATAGTGTATGAATTTCATGTCAGCTTTATTTATTGGTAGTGATAGTGGTGGTAACATTTTTTTCAGGCTCGGCCTTTATATCCGTCCCTAATCTTTGCAGATAAGCGATCAGCGCCACGATCTCCACATTGGGCGGTGTTTCGATCTTATCTTTTTTAAGATTGGCGGCAATGTTGTTTGCCTGCTGCATCAGGTCTTTATTGGCCTGCAGGTCATACCCTTCGGGATAAGGCACGCCAATGGTGCGCATAGCACGGATCTTTGCTGGCGTTGAAGCTGTGTCAAGTGCGTTGTCGAGCAACCAAGTATATTGCGGCATGATGGATCCCGGCGACATTGATCTTGGATCATACATGTGATTGTAGTGCCAGCTATCAGGATATTTATTCCCTTCCCTGGCCAGATCAGGCCCTGTACGTTTGCTGCCCCATTGGAAAGGGTGGTCATATACAAACTCACCAGCTTTTGAATACTCACCATACCTCGATACTTCATCACGGAACGGGCGTATCATCTGCGAGTGGCAGGTGTAGCAACCTTCGCGGACATAGATATCACGGCCTTGCAGCTCAAGTGGTGTATAAGGTTTGACACTTGCAATGGTGGGCACGTTTGATTTTACCAGGAAGGTGGGGACAAACTCGATCAATCCCCCGATCGCTACCACGATCAGGCTCAGTACCAGCAAGGTCACCGGCCTGCGCTCGATAACGCGGTGCCAGTATTCTTTTTTAGCATGTATTTCTTTTACAAGAGGGGCGGCTTCAGCAGCCTCATTGGCAACAAAACTGCCTTTGGCCATTGTTTTATAGAGGTTGTATACCATCATCAATGCACCTACGAGGTATAAGCCTCCGCCGATGCTGCGGGTGATATACATGGGTTTGATACTGTTAACTGTTTCCATGAACTGGAATTTCAGTTGCCCTTCCGGTGTAAAGGATTTCCACATTAGGCTTTGTTCAAAACCTGCCCAGTACAGCGGCACCGCATAAAGAATGATGCCGATAGTACCCAGCCAGAAATGGTTGGTGGCGAGTTTCTTTGAATACAGATCGGTGCCCCACATTTTGGGGATCATATAATAGAGGATAGCAAAGGCAAGAAATCCGTTCCAGCCAAGTCCGCCGATATGGACGTGAGCAATGGTCCAGTCGCTGAAGTGGGAGATCGCATTTACATTCTTCAAACTCAGCAAGGGGCCTTCAAACGTGGCCATACCATAACAGGTGATCGCCACTACCATGAATTTCAACACAGGATCTTCTTTTACTTTATCCCAGGCTCCACGTAAGGTGAACAAACCATTCAGCATGCCTCCCCAGCTTGGAGCGATCAGCATTACAGAGAAAACAACACCCAATGATTGCGCCCAGTCAGGCAATGCTGTATAAAGCAGGTGGTGCGGGCCGGCCCATATATAGATAAAGATGAGTGCCCAGAAGTGGATGATGGAAAGACGGTAAGAGTAAACCGGGCGGTTAGCTGCTTTGGGAAGGAAGTAATACATCAATCCCAGTACAGGTGTGGTAAGAAAGAAAGCCACCGCATTGTGGCCATACCACCACTGCACGAGCGCATCCTGCACACCTGCATACCAGCTATAGCTTTTCAGAAAAGAAACAGGGATCTCAATTGAGTTAACAATATGCAGCATGGCAACGGTAACCCAGGTGGCGATATAAAACCAGATGGCTACGTACAAATGCTTTTCGCGCCTTTTAATGATAGTACCCAGCATATTGATACCGAATATCACCCACACGATAGTGATGGCGATATCTATCGGCCATTCCAGTTCTGCATATTCTTTACCGGTTGTTTTACCCATCAGCAGGGTGATGGCTGCTGCCGCGATGATAGCCTGCCATCCCCAGAAATGCATCCAGCTTAGCTTGTCGCTGTACATCCTTGCCTTACAAAGACGCTGCAGTGAATAATAAATGCCGGCAAACGATGCGTTGCCCACAAAAGCAAAAATGATGGCATTGGTGTGGAGCGGGCGTAAGCGGCCAAAAGTGGTAGGAGCAAGATTGAGGCTGCTTGCAGGATAATAGATCTGGATGGCGGCCCATAAACCTGCCAGCATACCAACGATGCCGAATACGATGGTGGCCAATCCGAAAGCCTTTACAATCTTGTTGTCATAATAAAACTTCTCAATTTGCATAACCAGGGGAGATTTATCGCTTGTTATTATTTTCTTGGGTTAAAGCTGGGTCATCAAAAAGGATCCTCGAGGCAGGTGAATAATCATCCTCAAACTGGCCGTCCTGCACTCCCCAGAGGAAGGCGAAAAGAAAAAATCCGGCAACGGTAACGCTCACGATCAGCAGGATAAAGATGACGCTCATACAATTCTTATATGCTGTAAAAGTATTTTGAGCGAGGGGAGTTGTTAATAAGGATAGTCAGTTGGCAATATGATCTTTGTCATGTTGTTCATGACAATTATTAAAGCCTCATCTTTTTGGCGAGCAAACTGCTGCTGCCAAATGTGATCAGGAAAATGCTCAATGAGCTTGCCGGCATCAGTATGGCTGCGATCAACGGAGATAAAGTTCCCTGCACAGCGAAATACAAGCCTGCGATATTGTACAGGATGGATAGCACAAAACTTGCTACGATGATCTGTTTGTTGGCCCGGCAGAGCCGGATAAAACGATAAAGGCGTGGTAATTTATTTCCATCAATGATCGCATCGCTGGATGGTGTGAAATTATTGGTTTGCTCTGCTACTGCTACCCCTACATCACTTTGCCGCAGGGCAGCTCCGTCATTCAGCCCATCACCGATCATCATCACTTTAGCGCCTTTGTTCTGCAGTGCCCGCACATATTCCACTTTATCTGCAGGCTGTTGCCGGAAAAGAACAGGTGAATGGTGTGGCAACATGGTTGCCAGTCTTTCTTTTTCTGCATTTGAATCGCCACTCAGCACAGAAAGCTGATGCCTGCGGGAAAGTTTGCTCAGCAGTTTTGTTATGTTTTCCCGGTAATGGTTATTGAATTGAAAACGCCCGGTCACTTTATTATCGACAGAAAGAAATACAGTAGTACCTGTAGTGCCGGTCATGCCTTTGCCGGCAAAACTTTGTGCTCCCAGGCGGATGTGCCTGCCTTCAACGATGCCTTCAATTCCCTGTCCCGGATATTCGTGGAAATCCGAAACAGCAGGCCTGCCAGGCAAAGGAAAATGTTTGGCCAACGCACGGCTGAGCGGATGGGTGGAACAGGCGGCCAGTGCTGCAACCTGCAACTGCATATTCGGAGTCAGCGGTATGCCATCATAAGCGATATCCTGCATTTCGGCAACAGTAAGTGTTCCTGTCTTATCCAATACAATATGATCAATCGAAGCTACCTTTTCGATCACACCGGCATTTCTCAGGTAAAAACCATTTCGCCCGAGTATGCGGATAATATTTCCATTGGTGAAAGTGTGTGACAACAGCAAAGCACAGGGGCAGGCAATGATAAAAATAGATGTAACAGCAGGCCAGAGCCTGGAAGGATCATTTATTTGCCAGTATACACCAGTGATGGTAGCAATAATGATCAGGGTAAGTGTAAAATACCTGCTTACAAAATGGACAAATGATCCTTTATCGGTTTCAACAGGATCTTTCTTTTCCTGATTCCAGAGGTGGGTAAGATAACTTTGGACCACTTCTTTTATCACCAGTACTTCCAGCCTTTCGCCTGTTTGCCGTCCTCCTGCATACAATAGTTCTCCTGTTTCCCTCGGCACCGGCAGGGCTTCACCAGTCACAAAACTGTAGTCGATAAAAGCTTTTCCTTTGGTAAGAATGCTGTCTGCCGGAATGAGCTCACCATGATGGATAACCAATGTGTCGCCTGGTTTTATATCAGGCAGCATCACAGGGATTTCCTTATCTTCTTTTAAAACAGATACGGCGATAGGGAAATAGGATGTATAGTCACGGTCAAAGGATAATTGTTTGTATGTTTTGTCCTGCAATAACCGGCCTGCTAGCATAAAGAAAACAATCCCTGTCATGGAATCAAAATAACCACTGCCGGTGCCACTGATCACTTCATAAGCGCTTCGCGTAAAAGTGATGATAATGGCAAGTGTAATAGGGGCATCTATGTTCAAAAAGCGATGCCGCAAACTTTTCCAGGAAGATTCATAAAAAGGGAAAGCGGAGTATAGTAATACAGGGATCGCAAGCGCAAAATTGAACCAGCGGAACAGGCTTCTCAATGCATGATCCCCTGCCTCTATACCAAGATATTCAGGAAAGCTGGCGAGCATCACATTCCCAAAACAGAAACCCGCAACACCCAGGCGGAAAACCATGCTCTTGCTCACAGCAGGCTTTTTTTGTTTAATATCATTCAGGCTGATATAGGGCTCATAGCCTATACTGGTGAGTGTTTCCACCACAGTGCGCAGGCTGCATTGATCACTGCGGAAAATGATATCGATCTGTTTACGCCCAAAATCCACTTTACCGGAGATGATGCCGGGTTGTATCCTGGGCAGATGTTCCAGCAGGTAAAGACAGGAACTGCAATGGATCTGGGGAAGATGGAAACTGACCCGCATCTGGGTCTCATCTTTGAAACTGATCAGTTTTGCGATAATGCCTGCATCATCAAGAAAAGCGAATTTATCTTTTCTTATCCCGATTCGTTGGTTGATGCCAGGATTCTGGTTCAGGTCATAATAATGGCATAGTGAATGTTCATTGAGAATGGAATAGACCATTTTACATCCTTCGCAGCAGAATTGCTTGTCGTCCAGGCTGATCTTTGTGGAAACACAGACCTCCCCGCAGTGATAACAGGTGGTGGATGGTGGCGCGGATATCTCAACTGACTTCATATTATTTCCCGGAATTGCCAAAACTAACTGCACACAATACGGGATTTCCTGACAATTATCAGGAAAGGAGTTGATTTTGCTCATCCGGTCAGGAAAACCAGCCGGGTAATTTCACCGAGCGGTAAAATCCGGAAACCGGGCATGAAATACACCGCAGAAATAAGCATGTTTTTAAACCGCATTGAAATTGATCCGGCTGCCAAGGCACGGGAAATCGTTGAAATGGATTACAGGACCGCCGATGTGTTCAGGCGGTATGGAATAAATTATTGTTGTGGTGTGCAATGGCCCTTGCAGCAGGTATGTGAAATGCAGGAGATCAAAATGAAAGATCTTTTGACGGATCTCCAAACAGCTTGCCACACGGTCAATATCCCTCCTGGCACCCAGTTTGAAAAGTGGTCAGTGGATTTTCTTATCGATTACATTATTAATATACATCACCGGTACCTGGAGAGGTCATTTCCTGAACTTGAAAAAGGTCTTGCTCATTTTCTTGAAGAGCATGGGACGCGTTTCCCTCATTTTACTGTTATACATGAAGAGTTTGGGAGTTTGGTGGGAATGTTCATGCCGCATCTGAAACAGGAAGAGGAATCCATCTTTCCATATCTCCGCCAGGTAGCACATGCGTATGATGATAAGATCGATCCGTTTGCCACATTACTTGTAAAAACACTCCGGAAACCATTAAACAGTTTTGCAGACCAGGAACATACGATGATCGGGGAAAAGATCCGGCGTTTCCGCGAATTGACCAACGATTATACCGCGCCTTCCAAAGCATGTTCCAGTCACCGGGTGATACTAGGTAAACTGAAAGAACTGGATCAGGACCTGCTGCAGCATCTTTACCTGGAAAATGATATACTGATACCGAAAGTGATCAGGATGGAGCAGGAATTGCTGCAAAGAATTTACTGATGGAAATGAAGAGGCCTAACCAGCTTTTTTTATACCTTACGGCAAATTCTGTGTATGTCGGTTAATGCAACCCACCTCACATCTCTTTTTGAAAATGCAACGGAAGGCATCATCCTGACCAATGGCCAGGGGAATATTGTGATGGTGAACCCCGCAGCCGAACGGATATTTAACTATAGCGCTGCAGAATTGACAGGAAAGGCTATTGAAATACTTCTCCCGGAAAAGGCAAGGCCCCAGCACCATCAAATGCGCGAGCAATTCTATAAAACCCCTTCGAACAGGCAGATGGGGCATGGGCGCGACCTGTATGGAAAGAGAAAGGATGGTTCACAAATACCCGTGGAAGTAAGCCTTAGCTTTTATAAAAAGGACGATGAATTGTTTGTAATTGCTTTTATCGTTGATATCACCCAACGGAAAAAGCACGAACAGGATATTCTTCAGCAGCAGAGGGAACTGGAAAGTATGACCCACAACATGCAAAAGCTGAACACCCAACTTGAAGCAAAAGTGGAAGAGAGGACGCTGATATTAAAAGAAGCATTGAAAAAACTGGAGGAATCCCAAAAAGATCTGAGTGAGGCGCTGGATAAGGAAAAACAATTGAACGAGATAAAGAGCCGGTTTGTGTCGATGGCTTCCCACGAATTCAGGACCCCGCTCAGCACAGTACTTTCTTCTGCGGCACTGATAGCGAAATACAAGCAGACAGATGAACAACCTCAGCGGGAACGCCACGTAGAAAAGATCAGGAATTCTGTAAAGCACCTGAATGAGTTGCTGGAAGACTTTCTTTCCCTGGGTAAGCTTGATGAAGGAAAAGTGGAAGCACATCCCGTATCATTCGAGCCAGAGGAATTTATGGCAGACCTGGTCGATGAAATGAAGGGGCTGTTAAAACCGGGTCAGCAATTTTCTGTTCAGCATAAAGGTAGCTATGCCTGTTTTTCTGACAAGAAAATGCTGAAGAACATTATTGTTAACCTGCTGGGAAATGCTATAAAATTTTCCGGAGAAGGCGACCCTATCTATCTGCATAGCAGCACAACGGAAAAAGGATTGCACATAATGGTCAGGGATAAAGGGATTGGAATTCCTGAAGACGAACATGAGCACCTGTTCAACAGTTTCTACCGGGCAAAAAATGCAGTTAATATCCAGGGCACAGGACTGGGTTTACATATTATTAAAAGATATCTTGATATTCTCAACGGAGAAATAAAGCTGAAGAGTCAATTGAATGAAGGCACTCAGTTCGATCTTTTTATTCCGAATTATCAATAGGTTTAATTATGAAAGCCATACTTGTTATAGACGACAATACGGATATCCGGGAAAATACAGCAGAGATCCTTCAATTGGGAGGATACAAGGTGTTCACCGCTGAGAATGGAAAAAAAGGCGTGGAGGTAGCCCTTCGGGAAAAACCGGACCTGATCGTGTGTGATATTATGATGCCTGAGTTGGATGGATACGGCGTATTGCACCTCCTCAGGAAGAATGCGGACACACAATACATCCCATTCATCTTCCTGACAGCCAAAACGGAAAGGCTTGATTTCCGTAAAGGCATGGAGATGGGAGCTGATGATTATATCACCAAACCTTTTGAGGAGATAGAGCTGCTGAATGCAATTGAGATCAGGTTGAAAAAAGCGGAAATACTGGGCAATCAGTATTCTTCTGATGCTGCAGGTCTGAATGCGTTGATGAATGATGCCCGGATGACCGGTCTTGTGCAGGAGGTGGCAGAAAAATATGAAACAATGCCGTACGACAAAAAGCAAACACTTTACCAGGAGGGCAAGCGCCCGCGTTTTTTATATTACCTGGCAAAAGGAAAGGTAAAAGCATTCAGATCACATGAGGATGGGAAGGAGTATATCACTGATCTTTTCAATGAAGGTGATTTCCTGGGTTATACTTCTATCATTGATGATAAAGCTTATGATGATAGTGCGGTGGTAATGGAAAATGCAGAGATCATACAGGTGCCTAAGGATGATTTCCTGCAGATGATCCATGGTGATCCCGGTGTTGCTGCTAAATTTATCCGGCTTATCACCAAGAATGTAAAGGAAAAAGAAGACCGGCTTCTGCATCTCGCTTACAGTTCCCTCCGCAAGCGGGTCGCCAACGGTTTGGCAGAGATCTATAAAAAACTG
>DATAJQ010000307.1:0-1943 GCA_036262095.1 Chitinophagaceae bacterium
TCGCCTTCACCTGTTTGCCTGATCGTTACATCGTTGGGTTTATCTTTGAAATTAGCGATCTCACGGGCCAGTTGCTGATTCACTCCATCCGGTGTAAATCCTTGTGAGCTCAATACGTTTGAACGAAGCGTTATCACCCTCTTTTGATTCTTCCTTTTTACACTACCCAGTGTACTGGTCAGATCCAGCTTTACCACGGAAGTGATGGGTATGCTTTTCACTGCACCACCGGCCGACATATCCTGGAAACGGATATTCATGTTCAGCAGGTCAACCAGGTTTTTCCGCTGCATTTCATTATTGCGCAATTGTATCTTATACTCATCCTCTCCATCCTTCACTTTGGAAACTTCCCGGCCAAATAAAGCTGTTCTTATCTGCATGCCTATCTGTGCGGTGGATACGCCTTCGCGCATAGCCCTTTCCCTGTCGATGGTAAGCGAGATCTCCGGATTGTTCAGGTCCACATCCATCTTCAATTCTTCCACACCGGGCGTGTTTACTGAATCAAGATAGTTTTTCAGTGAAACGGCTGTTTTGATCAGTTCATCAAAATCCTCACTTGCTACTTCAATATTCACCGGCGGATCAGTGGGAGGCCCACCCTGTTCCTGGTCAACCGACAGCTCAGCACCTGGTATACCTTTAACAGCGGCACGTATGGAATCAAGATAGGGTCTTGAAGAAACGCCATGGCGTTTTTCAAACTCCACAAATGAAACCTGGATCCTTCCCAATTCCGGTCTTGTACTTCTGTCGCCTGAAGTAGGATCACTTGCACCGATAGCGATATTCGTGATCACACTTTCCACGATCGGGTTTTTCTTTCCATTCTCCATATCCAACACCTTATTCACTTTTGCTTCGAGCGTACGGGTAACTGAATCGGTATATTTCACATCGGTGCCCACAGGCAGTTTCAGGTAAACGTATACCTGGTTGGGATCGGCGCTGGGGAATAATACTACCGGCAACTGACGTGCAATAAAGAACATGATGGTCAGGATAAATAAGCCCACTGCTCCAAGCAACAGATGCACCGGCCTCCACCCTTTCAATGCCCAACGTAAAAGGTTTTCATAATGGCTCATGATCCAGGGCAATACCCTGTTCTGGAAGCGATGGATCATTCCGTCTATCAGATAGGTGTTCAGCACCATCAGCAATGCAAAGAAGATAAGCAGATTGCCAAAGAAAGTAGTGCCGCTCAGATCAAGCAGGATCCCGAAACCAACGAATATCCAAAGCAATGGCTTCCTGAAGATCGCTGATTTGGGTTGCTTATGTTCGCCTTCCGGGTGGTTCATGAAGTCAACCGCAAACACAGGGTTCATGATAAATGCCACGATCAATGAAGCAGTGAGCGTGAAGATCAGCATTGCCGGCAGGTACACCATGAATTTGCCGATGATACCGGGCCAGAACAGCAGCGGGAAGAAAGGCGCCAGCGTGGTCAGTGTTCCTGCGAGCACAGGAATAAACACTTCACCTGCCGCCATCATCGCTGATTTCTCAGCACTGATCTTTCCTTTTCCTTCCATGAAGATCCGGTGTGTGTTCTCGATCACCACGATTGCATCATCCACAATGATCCCCAATCCGAACAGCAGGGCAAACAATACGATAAAGTTGAGCGTAACGTGTGAGCCGATAAGAATATCCGCGGCCGGCAGGAACATGAAGGCTACGAACATACTCAAAGGCACCGAAAGCGCCACGAAGAAAGCGTTCGTTACGCCCATAAAGAACATCAGGATCAGCAATACCAGCACAAAGCCGATCACGATGGAGTTAACCAGTTCATTAAAAGACGTGCGGGTTTGTTTACTCTGATCGCCGGTGATCACCACTTCCAAATTCTTTGGAAACTCTGTAGCCTTTAATTCTTCTGTTATTCTTTTTACATTGTCTGATGTTTCGATCAGATTTTCCCCCGCACGTTT
>DATAJQ010000308.1:0-16083 GCA_036262095.1 Chitinophagaceae bacterium
CCATGACAAATCGTTTAAAAATCACTAAAATGTTGAAGGGTTAAAGGTACTTAATGGCGTTTGCCAGAACAAACATTTTAAACAATAATGTTCTTCGTTTTACGCAAACCTTTACGCAATTTGATGTTGGAACGATGAAAACCCTGCGGGCTCTAATCCCGTTCTAATATTCAGCCGGAAAGTCAATTTTCAGAGGACCGGATAGCACGATAATCCGCGCCAGGCCCAGCTCTTAGTGTATCATTCCAATTGTAGCTAAACCAGGACCAGGATGACTCAAGCAGGGAATGGACTATCGGCTGCCGGCTAAAGACCTCCCGGCTCTTATTTAGGTGCCTTTGTATACATCCAGTATGCCACCAATGAAAACGCAATATTCGGAAGCCAGGCTGCCAGCAATGGGTGCAGGTCGCTTTTGGTGGCAAATACAGTGGAGAACCGGTCAGACATGATGAACAGGGCCCCTGTAACCACTCCTATGGCCAGATGCATACCGCTGCCTCCCCTGGTTTTGCGGCTGGCGATCACTACCCCTATCAGGGTCAGCAGCACTACGGCTGCCGGTGTGGCTGTACGGCGGTAGCGTTCCACTTCCAGGGCGCTGAGCCCTTCAGTTCCCCGCAGCTTTTCCTGGTTAATGAAGCGGATCAGCTCGGGAGTGGACAGTTTGTCTTTAAGATATTCATCTTTCCGTAATTCTTCCGGCTTGAGGCTTATATTGATCGTAAGTGTGGGGTATTCTTTGGTCACTTCACCCAGGCTGTCCACTTTTCTTTCCACGGCATTCTGCAGTTTCCATTTTTTTTCTGCGGCATCCCACTGAATAAAATTTGAGCGCAGGTTATATACCACTTTATTGTTCTTTACGCGATCGAGAAAAAATGACTGGGCCGATTTGCTGGTGGTGTCGTAATATTTTATACCAACATAGGTGTTATGGTCAACACGCCGGTAATAATTATTGCTTTGCTGGTTTTTGGTCGGATCATTCCGGTCGATATAAGTTGCTTTAAAACCGCTCATGATCTCATTGGCCTTGGGGATAAGATAGCGGTTACCAAACCAGAGGATGACGCCAAGCAGGAGCCCCCCTACCAGGTAAGGGCGAAGCATCCGGTTGAAGCTGGTGCCGCTGGCAAGTATCGCAATGATCTCCGAACGGGTGGCCATTTTACTGGTAAAGAATATGACGGCTATAAAGACGAACAACGGAAAAAGAAGCCCCCATATATGCGGGATAAAACCAAAATAATATTGGGTGATGATCTGTGAGCTGCTGAGGCCGCTTTTCACAAAATCATCCGTTTTCTCACTGCTGTCTACCGCCACTGCTACTACCAGGAACAGCATCATGCAAAAGAAAAAGGTAACCAGGAATTTTTTCAGTATGTACCAGTCTAGCTTGCCCAAACGGAGTGGTTTAACAAAATTTAGGAGGGTTAAAGTTTGAGGTTTCCCCTGACTTTCCGGCTGCGAAGTAACTGAATTTAAAAGGAATAAAATGTGAAAGATTTAAGTACGAATGGCGCGGATAAGAGCGAATGGCGCGATAGGGGGCAAATAAAAAACCTGCCGGTTGTCATTAACTACAAGCGACAGGTAAAGGTTGTCCGGAAATAGGCCCTCAAAAAAGCAAAAAATATAGAATAAGGTCCGATGGTTAATGGGAGTTGCAAGGCCTGACACAAAGGTGAAATAAGGGCGCTTACCAGACAAGCGATCTTACACCCATTTTCACCCCCGTTTTTTCACGGTGAAAGCACCCGTTTATTCACCCTCTTCATAATCAGGATATTGTAATTAGCTGATACTGTTATATCTTGGTCGCACAAATCACTAAATTCTTCTACTTATGCCTAACCAACCAATTCCTGTCGCCGAAGCTCAGGAGATGATCAAGACCTACACTGCCTACATGCAAAAATTAGGGGTCGACATGCAAAAACAAACTCAGTCGGTGTCTTTTAAACTGCCCGAACTGATGGCCTGGCTCACAAAAATGACCGAATTAGCGGACGAGATCCGCATCTGCATGGGTGATTATCCTGCCGGACACCCAGAAGCCGGGCGTACAACCGTTATTTTATGGCCGTATAAAAATGGCCAACCGGCTCAGTATTCCACCAAACCGAACCCTGGAGATGGTGGAACTGAGTGCGATGATGATGACGATGACTGCGAAGAAGTTGACCCCTATAACCAGGGACAATTATACCCATAGTCATTTATGATCCTTCAATACCTTTATTTAAGCTGCCTGATTTTAAGCGCTCTTACAGCTACATGGTTTTACCGGGAGTTAAAAAGCAGGCAGCTTTTTTTGTTGGTTCCATTCCTGTGGATGGTATGCATCCAGGAAATAGGCCTTTCATTGGCTGTAGAGCATGGTTTATTAAAAACCACAGGATTATTTTATAATATTTACGCTCCGGTTTGTGCAACCGTTTTTGCCTTCATTTTTTACAGGATTTCCATCAATGCCCCCCTCCGTAAACTGATCAGTTGGTTATATAGCGTATACCTCATTATTACGATCATCACTTTTGTCTTTATCCTGCCAATAAGCAAATACAACAGCTATCTCTCTTTAGCCAGTGGCTTTGTGGTCACTTGCTGCGGCATTTTTTTTCTGTTCAACTATTTCAATCTGGACAGTCCGGAAGAAGAACGGAAATGGTTCCCTGTTATTCCGATTACCGTCGGCATAGTTTCATTTTATCCGGTTGTAAATATTTCGTTCGCTTTTTACAAATATTTATTGAGCCACGATGCAATTGTTTTTGGAACGCCGCTCTATAAGTTGATCCCACGTTTCATGAGCATTTTCATGTACAGTTGTTTTATATATGCCTTTTATCTATGCAAAAAGAAAAATTAGACCTTATCTTATCCATCATTTCAGCAAGCCTTTTTGTGCTGCTGCTCATTATCGCCATTTTTCTTCTTTTCCGCATTTACCTGAAAAGAAAAAACTCCCTTTTATTAGACAAACAAAAAATGGCCGTTCAATTTGAACAAACCCTCCTGCAATCCAAACTGGAAATACAGGAACAAACTTTTGCCGATATCAGCCGCGAAATTCACGACAATATCGGCCAGGTATTAAGTCTTGCCCGCATCAACCTCAACACATTGAACACGCCGCTCGACAATGGGAAACTAAGCCTGGTAGACGAGCTGATGGAAAAAGCCATTACCGATCTGCGCAATCTCAGCCACTCCCTCGATGCCGATTTCATCCGTAAAAAAGGATGGCTGGAACCTACGCAAAAGCTGCTCCGCGATCTTGAAAAAAGCGGCAAGTATACCACCCATCTCTCCGTTGCCGAAAATCCGCCGCCGCTTGGCAATGATCGTCCCATCATCCTCTTCCGGATGATACAGGAGATCATCAACAATATCATTAAGCATGCTTCTGCCAATTCGATAACGCTGGATGTAAGCCTGCAGGCAGACCGCCTGCAGATATGCATAAAGGACAATGGCAAGGGATTCAACAAAGAAAAGGTGATGGCTGGCGCAGGATTACGTAATTTAGAGAACCGCTCCGGAATGATAGCTGCAAACCTGCAGTTGAACAGCGAGCCGGGAAAGGGAACCGAAATCACTATTTCCGTTAAGTTAGAACCTAATGAGTAAACCAACTGTCCAGATAGCCCTGGTTGATGACCACACACTCCTGCGTAATGGGCTCGCTTCGCTTGTACGCTCCTTTGAAGGATACGAAGTATTGTTTGAAGCCGACAATGGCAAAGAATTTATTGCCCAGTTGCAACACTATCCCGCTCCCGATCTTGTGTTGCTGGACATCACCATGCCGGAGATGAACGGTTTTGAAACTGCCGACTGGATCAAACAAAACCTGCCAAAAGTCAAAGTGCTTGTATTGAGTGTAATGGACAATGATTCCATTATCATCAGCATGCTTAAAAAAGGAGCAAGAGGATATATTCTGAAAGACAGTAAGCCATTGGTATTTAAACAGGCGCTCGACAGTATCCGCGATACCGGTTTTTATATCAATGAGCTTATCAGCAATAAAATGCTGAATTATGTAACACAGGAAGGAAGCCTGTCAGTAAAAGAAACATCCCTCATCTCCCAGTTATCAGATAAAGAGATCGCTTTTCTGCAAATGGCCTGCACCGAAATGACTTATAAGGAAATTGCCGAAAGCATGAACCTCAGCCCACGCACTATTGATGGCTACAGGGATGAACTGCTGAAAAAACTGAATGTGCAATCGAGGATCGGGCTGGTAACGTTCGCTATCAAGAATGGATTATATAAATTATAGAAAGGCTTTTATCAAAGCCTTTCTATAGACATGATCGTAATGCCGATGAAGCAATCGTCGGCACAGCCGTTAGGAACATATCCCGCAGTAGAGATCATGCCATTATTCTTTGCTTCAAAATAATACGTTACATCTTCCCTTTCCTTCAGCCATTCTTCCCTCGCTAGCTTATAGACCTCATCCAACGTAATCGTGGCAGCGCCATAATTATGCGTGTTAAGGGTGCTTCCTGTTTCTTCCCATTCCTGTGCCACAACAGTCGATGGCTGGCCTGACGGACTTTGGGCCATCCGCCTTTGAATATAGCTCCGTTGTGTTACAACGCCATTATTTACAGTAACAGTTGTTTCGGACGATATACCCACCCAGGAAGAGGTGGTTACCGTGTAGCGATAGGAATTGCCGGCGTTTGCTTTAAATGCCTGCCAGGCAAACAGGCTTTTCCTTAGTTCACTTTTATAAGAGACCCTGTCTTTTTTGCAACTGGCGAACAGGAGCGGCAGGGTAAGAGCCGCAAGCAGAAATTGTCTGGATTTCATATCTGGTTGTTTAGTCAGGTTCAGGGAAACTGACAACAAATTCTGCCCGGCCGTTGCAAGGGTAAGATGAAAGGAATATTACAAACGCGTTTTCAATATTTCCACCTGCTCTCTTTTCCATGAAGCAAAATCCCCTTGCAGTATATGCCTCCTTGCTTCTTTTACCAACCAGAGATAGAATGCAAGGTTATGAATGCTGGCAATGGTCAGCCCCAGTATTTCTTTTGATTTTATAAGATGACGCAGGTAAGCTTTGCTGTAATAATTGCTCATTACATTATCAAGCCCATCATCAATAGGTGAAAAATCCCTCTCCCATTTCTTATTATCAATATTGATCACACCGCGGGTGGTAAACAGCATTGCGTTCCTTCCGTTGCGCGTAGGCATTACACAATCAAACATATCCACTCCCATACTAATGCACTCCAGGATATTCCAGGGCGTGCCCACGCCCATCAGGTAGCGGGGTTTGTCTTTGGGGAGATGATCGCAACACCAGTCGCATATTTCATACATCACCGGCTCGGGTTCTCCTACGCTTAATCCACCTATCGCATTACCTGTTGCGTTTTTGGAACTGATGTATTCACACGATTGCTTGCGCAGGTCCTTGAAAGTGCCACCCTGTACGATAGGGAACAGGTTTTGCGTATAGCCGTATTTATCTTCAGTGGAATTGAACCGGTTGAAGCATCTGTCGAGCCACCTATGCGTCAGTTCCATGGAAGTGCGCGCGTACGCATATTCACTGCCACCGGGAGGGCATTCATCAAAAGCCATCATGATATCGCCGCCGATCACGCGCTGGATATCCATGACGGCTTCGGGGGTGAATAAATGCTTTGACCCGTCAATATGTGATTGAAAAGTAACGCCTTCTTCTTTTATCTTCCGGGTGCCGGCCAGGGAAAATACCTGGTAGCCGCCGCTATCGGTGAGGATGGGGCGCGGCCAGCCATTGAACCGGTGCAGGCCACCGGCAGCTTCCAGTGTCTCGAGGCCTGGCCGCAGGTAGAGGTGATAAGTGTTCCCTAAAATGATCTGCGCCTGCACATCTTTTTCCAATTGCTGCTGGGATACGGCTTTTACGCTGCCTACTGTGCCCACGGGCATAAAAATAGGGGTAAGAATTTCGCCATGATCGGTAGTGATCTTTCCGGCCCTTGCTTTTGAACCGGGATCCTGCTGCTCCAAATTAAACTGTAATGCCGCCATACGTCCTTATTAAGCGGTGCAAGATAATAAACCATTAACTTCTTTCTTATCTTCGCGCCCATGCCACTAATTAACTGGGGAGAGACGATTTTCTTTTTCTTCGTCGCCGTTACGACCATTCAACTCTTTTACTATTGCTGGTTTTTCAGCAGAATTGCCTTTTACCGACCAAAATCAAGACCACATACACAACAGCATCCCGTATCCGTGATCGTTTGCGCAAGGGATGAGGATGAAAATCTTGCCCGCAACCTGCCGGGCGTGCTAGTGCAGCAATACCCCAGCACTTATGAGGTGGTGGCGGTCAACGACAATTCCCTGGACGATTCCAAGTATATCCTCGAAGAACTGAAAAAGACTTTCAAATCGCTCAATATTGTAGAGCTGACCCAGGAAGCCAAATTGATCTCAGGAAAAAAATATCCTTTGTCGATCGGTATCCGCGAGGCCAAACATGAAATACTGTTGCTGACAGATGCGGATTGTGTGCCTGCGAGCGAAAACTGGATAGAAAAAATGCAGGGAGCTTATGATGCCGATACAGAGATCGTTTTAGGTTATGGAGCTTATCATAAAAAACCCGGGATGCTGAACAGGCTGATCCGGTTTGAAACCTTTCATACGGCTTTGCAATACCTTTCCTATGCGCTGGCAGGGGTGCCATATATGGGAGTGGGCAGAAATCTTTCTTATAAAAAAGGATTGTTTCTGCGGAATAAAGGATTCTCTTCTATCAACCATATTCCAAGCGGGGACGATGATCTTTTTATCAATAAAGTGGCCACCCGGGCAAACACAGCCGTAATCATAGACCCGGATGCAGTTACCCGGTCTATTCCCAAGACCACCTGGTCAGGTTGGCTCAAACAAAAATCCCGGCATTATACCACGGCTAAATTCTATAAGCCACAACATAAATTCCTGTTAGGATTGTATTTCTTCTCACAATTTATTTTCTATCCTGCTTTTATTGCCAGCCTGATCTTTTACGACTGGAGATTTGCTTTAGGGGTTTTCGGCCTGCGGCTGTTGATACAGGGTTTTATTCTTTATAAGGCCATGGCCAAAATGGATGAGAAAGATCTCTGGCCCTGGTTTCTTTTCCTGGATATGTGGATGTTCTTTTATTATATCATCTTTGCTCCGGCACTGTGGAAAAAGCCAAGTAAAAAATGGAATTGACCGGTTCAGATTTTTCTGGCGTAACAGTTACGCAAAGGACGCGACGATTACGCGAAGTGAGCAACGTAGTGTCCTTTTCATAACTTTTTATCAATTATGGAGATCATACTCAAATATTTTTCAGATTTCACCCCAAAGCAATTGGAGCAGTTCGGGCAGCTAAAGGGACTTTATGCTGAATGGAATGATAAGATCAATGTGATTTCCCGGAAGGATATTGAGAGTCTTTACGAAAGACATGTACTCCATTCGCTGAGCATTGCTGCCAGTTTTGAATTCCAGCCCGGCATGGAGATCGTTGACCTGGGAACAGGGGGCGGATTTCCCGGGATTCCACTGGCTATATTTTTTCCTGAAGTAAAATTCCACCTGGTAGACAGCATTGCAAAAAAACTAAAGGTGGTGGATGCCGTGGCCGAAGGCATCGGTCTGCAAAATGTGACTACCCAACACAGCCGGGTGGAGGATATCAGGAACCGCAAGTTCGACTATGTGGTATCGAGGGCCGTGGCCCCGCTCAAAGATCTCTGGCGCTGGAGCAAACCCCTGCTCCGCAGTCATTCTCCCGTCCATGACCCGGCTGCCCCCAAGCCAGGCCTTATCTGCCTGAAAGGCGGCGATCTGGCGGTAGAAATACAGGAAAGCCTTACCCGGCCCCGGCTGCTCCCTGTAAGCGAGCTTTTTGAAGAAGATTTTTTTGCAGATAAGTATATCGTATATGTACCCAAAAACTAAGAGGCTTTCTCTTAGAAATTAAGTGTTTACAAGTATCCTGATAGCCATTTTTCTCCTATCCTCAATTTCTCGTAGCTTTTTTACCCTGTTCGTGGTATTGCCCACCTCACGATTATGTCTCATTTTTGCTTCATGAAGGCAATATCCGTTTGTATAGTGGACGATAACCGGGACCTAAGAAACGCATTGGAAGAAATTATCAGCATGTCTGATGGGTATGAATGCATAGGCACACTGGGAACAGCAGAAGAAGCGATCAAGGAGATACCTTTAATGGAGCCCGATGTAGTGTTGATGGATATTAACCTGGGTGGCACAGAAAGCGGTATTGATTGTGTAAGAATATTGAAGCAGCAGGTACCAGCCACCAATTTCATGATGTGTACGGTTTACGAAGAGGACGAAAAGATATTTGAAGCGCTCAGCGCAGGGGCCAGCGGTTATATCCTGAAAAAAACTGCTCCTGCCCGTCTTCTGGAAGCTATCCGGGAATTGTACCAGGGCGGCGCTCCTATGAGCAGCCAGATAGCGCGGAAAGTAGTGGCGGCTTTTCAAAATAAGGCAGGCGCTACGCAGGACTCAGAACTCGATGAACTGTCGACACGGGAAAAGGAGATTCTCGAACAGTTATCCAAGGGCCTGATGTATAAGGAAATTGCGGCAGAGCTATTCATAAGCCCCGAAACGGTAAGAAAACATGTATACCACATCTACGAGAAGTTGCATGTTACTAACCGGATCGAAGCAGTCAATAAGTACTTTGGACGGTAACTATAATAGCAGGAAATACCACAAAAGTGGTATTCCTTTTGCAAGGTTAGCTGTGTAGATTTGTTATGTATTACGAATTTTCTTAAAAAAAATTCTACCATTAACCGAAAACCTATCTTTTAGAAACTGGGAGTGAGATTCTGAGGGCACCTAATCTAAGTGAAAAAGCCTTCTACGTCACAACGTAGAAGGCTTTCCTTTTATTCGCTTTTAACACTCACCAATTCTCCTCTCCTCTTTTCCAATTCTTCTTATTCTTATTACCCCCCATTCGCCCTTCATACCACCCCTCCTCCTTAAAACCTCCATTCGTGCCTTTCCATCTCACCCTTCATCTTTCCTACCCATTCGCACCATTCGCGCTTCTAAAGTTTGATCCGGTTATTCTGCCTCTCCACATCCGCCATCCTCTGCGAAGGATCGATCTCCGCTACCGATAGATCAGCCAGCTTGTGCTTGCTTTCGATCGTATAGGTTTCACTGGTCCATTTCCAGGCAGGGTATACTTTACGGTTAGATTCATCCTCGGGATTTTTCGCCCCATACATAAGGTCGAGGGGAATATAATGCACTTCAGTGCTGCTATCTTTGAATGTCAGTTGCAGATCAATTGGCATTGGCATCAACCCGATCCTTTTGATCCTGATCTTTGTTACCCCTTTATCTTCCCACAAGCTGTCAAAAGCATAGTCAATCGTTTTGATTGAATTCACCCAGTATTCTTTATACCAGTCCAGCTTCATATCGCTTACTTTTTCTGCCACACGGATAAAGTCTGCCGCATTGGGGTGTTTGAACTTCCAGAGGCGATAATATTCCAGCAAGATCTTATCCCGTGTTCCGGCGCCGGTAATATAACCGAGTTGTTCCATGAAAACGGCGCCTTTTGAATAGGCCGCGGCTGAATAAGCACTATTGGTATTGAAATGGTCGGCATGCGTGGTCAAAGGCTCTTCCTTTCCGCTTTTCACCAGTGAGAAATACCCTCTGTAATTGCTTTCCTGTGCAAAACCTGTTCTTCCTGAAAGGAAGGCTGATACACGGCTTGAAGCATAGCTGGTAAACCCTTCATCCATCCAGGCATAAAGGGATTCATTGGTGCCCATAATGCCCTGGTACCAGTTGTGCATCCATTCATGCAGCCAGGCGCCGGCACTTGCCAGCAGGGTAGCCATAGGATATTCCATACCACCGTCGCCGCCCTGTATGAATGAATATTGCTTATAGGTGTAGGGCCCGAATGTTTTTTCGATAAAAGGCAATGCTTTCTCCGCATCGTCAAGGATTTTTTCCCAGGTCGCTGCCCTGGGGTCGTTTTCCTTATACAATAGATGGAGGGTTACATCATTCTTTACTTTTCTCGACAGGTGCTTGTAACCCGGGTCAGCAGCCCACATAAAATCATGCACATTGGGGGCGACGAATTTCCAGGTCAGTTTATCACCGGCCGGCCTCACCACTTTTGTTCCGGGAGTTTCATAGCCATACCCTATCTGTGCTGCATTTTGCAGATAGCCTGTGCCTCCCAGTATATAAGTTTTGTCGATCGTAATGTTTACTTCATAGTCTCCCCAAACGCCGTAAAACTCACGGGCGATATAAGGTGTGGGGTGCCATCCTTCATAATCATACTCACACATTTTAGGATACCACTGGCTCATGGAATAACGCACTTTGGTAGTAGGGTTATCCCTTCCGCTCCGGCGGATCTGCAGGGGTACTTGTCCTTCAAAATCCATATCAAAAACAACTTTTGTTTTTGGCAGGATCGGCTTATCCAGTTTCACTTCCAGGATCGTTTCCAGCACTTCAAATTTTTGCGGCCGGCCATTCAGCTTAAGAGAAAGCACTTTCTGATAGCCGATCTCATCCGGCTTCAGGTTCTGTATACGGTCTTTTACACGATCATCCCAATCCATACCTCTCCCTGCAGGGATGGTTCCCTGACGGAGGCTGCGAACATCCATCATGCTGCCAGGCTGAAAGGCGTTGAAATAAAGGTGGTAAAATACACGGGTCAGTGTGTCGGGAGAATTGTTCGTGTATTCCAGTTTCTGTTTACCGGTAAAACGATTGGTCTGCACATTCATGTCCACATCCATCACATACTTTACGCGTTGCTGCCAGCGGTCGGGCTGGGCAAAAGCAGAAAAGACCAGGATCATGTAAAGAAAGCAGATAGAGATTTTTTTCATGTACTAATCAGTTTATTGTTATTAGCCTAGAAGAGTAAATATCGGTAATTGAGGTTTACGATAAAAGAAAATGGGGGACTTTTATTGATGGGTTCCCATTGTATGGGATAAATGAAACTCCCACAGAGACAACAAAGAGCACAAAGAAATATTTAATCTTACTTTAGTACCTGTCTGTAAAGCTAGTAGTAAAGAAAGCGGTCTGACAATAATTCTTTGCGCTCTTTGTTGTCTCTGTGAGAGTCTTATTTTAAAACCTTCCTGTCATTAAAGGGTAATGGACTCACGAAGCATTCTTCCCTTTGGATTAAAGAACAGATACTTTTTCTCCACTCCATTTTTTTTCGCCTTCAACCTGTATTGCGTAATATCCCCGGGAAGGTACATTACTGTCACGTCTTCCACTTCTCTGTCGGCATATTTGCTTTTCTTAAACCCATCTTTGACTTCCTGCGGAAGTTCATCATAGTTCGAACGCTTCAGGGTTTCTTTCCAAATACCTTTATTGGTATAAGAAGCTACCATGGTATCCCCATTCAACAGGAAGTGCACATCCACACTTACCAGTTGATCTTTAAAATCTATATCAGAAGCTTCCCGGTACTGGTTAGTAAAAGTTTCTTCTACCGCTTTGGGTATCTTACGTATCTGCGAGAAAGCCGGCACACTTGCACAAAGAAGAATGACCATTCCTGCCAAAACAATTTTTTTCATCTGTTCATTTTTTTATACTTCAAAAATCGAGACTCAAACTTAAAAACTATACCAATACTTCAACCATTTGCAAATTTCGCCTCAAAATCTTCCACACAAGCCGATATAAACCGTTTTTAACTTTTTTAATACAAAGCTCAAAACGTCAACAACGCTTTCCTATATCAAAATGAATCTATAAATTTTTGTGAAGTTCCAACTACCGGCTAAAGGCTCCCGACTCATTTCCCCCCTACGACAATCACAATTTCCCCCTTCACTCCTTTCTCTTTAAAATAAGCAGCTACTTCGGTCAACGTGCCCCGTTTGTTTTCTTCATACAGCTTTGTCAGTTCACGGCTTACGCTGCAAAGCCTGTCGGCACCAAAATAAGTGATGAATTCTTCCAGGGTTTTTACCAGCCGCATTGGCGACTCGTAAAAGATCATCGTACGTTCTTCTTCAGCCAGTTGTTTCAGCAGGGTCTGCCTTCCTTTTTTGACAGGAAGGAATCCTTCAAAAACAAACCGGTTGGAGGGGATGCCACTGTTCACAAGGGCAGGAACAAAAGCTGTGGCTCCGGGCAGGCATTCTACTTTTACCCCGGTTTTAATGCATTCCCTTACCAATAAGAAAGCGGGATCGGATATCGCCGGTGTGCCTGCATCTGTGACCACTGCTATTTTCTTTCCTTCAAGCAACTGGTTCACCAGGTGATGCAGCACTTTATGTTCATTATGCTGATGATAGGGCGAAAGCGGTTTGCTGATCTGGTAATGCGTCAGCAAATGCGAAGTATTGCGGGTATCTTCAGCCAGGATCAGGTCCACCTCCTTCAATACCTCCAGGGCACGGAGGGTAATATCTTTCAGGTTACCAATGGGAGTAGGAACAAGATAGAGCATACTTTATCATTCAATGATCCGGGCTGTCTGACTAAGAGATTTTATATCAGGCAACATCAATCTCGAAATATTCCATCACCTGGTTAGACAGCAGTTTCCTGCTTGCTTCTTCTGCAATAGCTTTTGCTTTTTCAGGAGAATCGGCATTCACGCGCAGGGTGATGTTCTTTCCAACCCTTACATCTTCCACACCATTCAATCCCAGGTTTTGCAAGCCGCCCATTACGGCCTTGCCTTGAGGGTCTAATAATTCTTTCAGGGGCATTACTTTGATCTGCACCGTATATGTCATGATAATCTGTTTATGAACAGCAAAGATACAAGAACGTAAGCGATGAAGATGACCGGTATAGCCAACCAGTGTAAAAAAAGTACGCTAATGATGCTGATGAGAAGCAGTATATATCGCGGTAAGTTATTTTTTACGCTGAAATCCTTGAATTTGAAGCTCAGGATGGGAATGGAAGACACCATCAGCAGGCTCAACCCGATAATGCAGATGATAATAAACACCTTATTCAGCAACAAACTGTTTATCCAGCTGATATCCGTTTGCCAGTAAATGACCGGCAACGAAGCGATCAGCAGGCCCACCGCAGGGGTAGGCACGCCTTTGAAATGATACTCCTGGCTTGTATCGAGATTGAACTTGGCCAGGCGGTAAGCTGCTGCTGCAGGAAGGATAAATGCCAATGCCAGCCAGAAAAAAGGAGTGTTCAACCCATCAGCCCCTTGTGCAAAGCTCAGGCGGAGCATCTGGTAAAGGATCATGCCTGGTGCCACACCAAAGCTCACCACATCGGCCAGTGAGTCCAGTTGCTTGCCCATGGCAGAAGGCACTTTGAACATTCTTGCCATAAAACCATCAAAAAAATCGACCACGGCTGCCAACCCGATAAATAAAGAAGCTATCCATACTTTTTCCGGGATATCGAGCAGCTGCTGTCCATTGGCATCTGCTACCACAATAAATCCATTCTGTAAAATGAAAACGATCGCGATGCAGCCAAAAACAAGGTTCAGCAGGGTGAACAAATTGGGGATTTGCTTCATGGCGGAAAAAGTAGTTTTTTATTTTGATAAGTTCAAGGATGGATGGTTGACGGATTGGTGGACCATCATTATTTTTTCATTAACGCTTCAATCTCTTCAACTGTTATGGGAATATTTTTCATCAGGTCTTTATTACCCGTTTTAGTGATCCATACATTGTTCTCAATGCGTATGCCCATTTGTTCTTCTTCAATATAAATGCCGGGCTCCACTGTAAGCACCATACCCTGCTTAAGCGGTTGGGTGCGGGTGCCCAGATCGTGTACATCAATACCCAGGTGATGGGATATGCCGTGATAAAGGTATTTGCGATAAGCTTTGTTGTCGGGGTCTTCATTCTTCACTTCCGTTTTGGTAAGCAAACCGATCTTAATAAATTCCTTGGTGGCTTCATCACCTACTTTGTCTGTATAATCAACTAAAGTGATACCAGGTTTCAACAGGCTTTTGGCATAATTATGCAAATGAAGACAGGCATTGTAAACTTCTTTCTGCCTTTTGGTGAATTTTCCGTTTACAGGAACCGTGCGGGTAAGATCAGCACAATAGCCTCCGTATTCTGCTCCGAAATCCATCAGTATCAGTTCCCCGTCTTTACATTCCTGGTTATTCGATACATAATGCAATGTTCTTGCCCTGTCGCCGCTGGCAATGATCGATCCATAAGCTTCACCAGTAGCACGCTGGCTCAGGAAGGAATGAAAGATCTCTGCTTCAATTTCATATTCCATCACACCGGGCCTGATAAATTTCAGCAATCGCCTGAAAGTTTTATCCGTGATATCGATCGCTTGCTGCAGCACTTCCACCTCGTAAGAAGTTTTAATACCGCGCAGTTCTTTCATCAATTTTGCCGCTCTTTCATAGCGGTGAAGCGGAAAGCGGCTTTTCATTTCATCCACAAAACGATAATCCCTTGTACGCAGCCAGCCCGATTTGCGGTCGTTCTCATTAGTGTCCAGGTAAATCGTATCTGCCAGATGGATCCAGGTTTGCAGCATGGCTTCCAGGCTATCGAGCCAGATCACGGCCTCCATACCACTGATCGCTTTAGCTTCCGCAGACCTGAGCCTTTTGCCATCCCATTTTTCCTTCAGTTCATTAGGCCTCACCAGCACCAGCACTTCCCTGTATTTAGGATCAGGATTATCCGGAAAAAGGATCACCATTGTATCCTCCTGCGTAATGCCACTCAACCAGTACAGATCACTATTTTGCTTAAACCTGTAAATGGCATCTCCATTGCTGGGCGACTCATCATTGCTTACAAAAATGGCAATGGAATTGGGCGACATCTGGCTAACAAAACGCTTCCTGTTCTGAACGAATAATGCTGGATCAAGTGGCAAATTCTTCATATCACAATTTAAAAACCTAAAGATAAAGAAGTAAAAGTCAACTAAATGCTAGAATCACGCCTCCTTCCCGTCCTTCCCGCCTTACCGGTAAATAAAACAGGAAGTAATTTTTCTTACAGGTAAGAAAAAAGAAAATCTGTAATTAAGTTTTACCGGTAAGGCGGGAAGGACGGGAAGGGTTGTTGTTGATTGGGTCTGTCTTATTTGTGGGATTTTAAAAAAATACGGAAATGATCATCCTCCAACTGGTTATAGAAAATGCTGGTTTTTAGCCAAAAAAAATGGTCTGTTTTAGAAATTTTCAATTTTAGAGGCCGAAATTCTCAATTTATTCCATTGTGTACCACTAACACCTGTTTGCATATACCCCCTTTTTGACTGTATTTTTGCAGTCTAACTAAACTCGATTGCCTATATGTCTATTTCTGTAACTACAGCCTTGCCCAAGGATATTTCCCGCCTGGGCCTTAAAAACACAGATCGCATTCGCTATCAATCTACTCCGGAAGAATTAGTGCAGGACTCTTTACGTATCCGTGAAGGAGTGCTGAATGATACAGGCGCCCTGGTGATCCACACCGGTGAGTTTACCGGCCGCTCTCCTAAAGACAAGTTCATTGTTAAGGATGCCGTCACTGCAAACTCTGTACATTGGAATGAGTTCAATCTCCCTATTGAATCCCATTATTACGATGTTATCTATAAGAAAGTCATTGATTACCTCGACAAGCTGCCTGAACTGTGGGTACGAGACTGCTACGCCTGCGCTGATCCCCGCTACAGGCTGAACATACGCGTGGTAAATGAAAAACCCTGGAACAATTTATTCGCACATAACATGTTCCTCCGCCTTAACGAAGAAGAGCTGGAAGGCTTTAAACCCGAGTGGACAGTGATCTCTGCCCCTGATCTGAAACTGGACCCGAAAGAATGTGGCATCCGCCAACACAATGTCGCCGTTGTTTCTTTCACCCACAAAACCATATTGATCGCCGGCACCGGTTATACCGGCGAAACCAAGAAAGGCATTTTCACCATTCTCAATTATATCCTTCCCTTCGAAAAAGATGTGCTCAGCATGCATTGCAGCGCCAACATGGGAAAGGATGGGGACACCGCTATTTTCTTTGGACTGAG
>DATAJQ010000309.1:0-1613 GCA_036262095.1 Chitinophagaceae bacterium
ATGAGTATAAACGAACGGTTAAAAAAGATCACGACTTTTGTCTTTGATGTAGACGGAGTACTAACAGACGGCACTATTCTCGTATTAGAAAATGGTTTGCAAGCGCGGCGTATGAGCATCCGCGATGGGTATGCCCTGCAATTGGCAGTGAAAAAAGGCTATCATGTACTGGTCATTTCCGGTGCAGCCGCTTCACCGGTAGTTGACCGTTTAAATAAATTAGGCATTACAGAAGTGTATATGGGCATAGCTGATAAAAAGGCTTTGCTGGAAGAATATATGATTGCAAAAGGTCTTCAGCGAGAGGAGTTGCTTTTTATGGGTGATGATATGCCCGATCTGAGTGCCATGCGTTTTGCTGGCCTGGCTGCCTGCCCGGCCGATGCCATTGCAGAAATAAAAGAGATTTCTTCCCATGTTTCTCCTGTTAAAGGAGGTGAAGGCTGTGTAAGGGAAATTATCGAAAAGATAATGAAGCTGCGCGGCCACTGGCAACATAGTGAAGAAGTGAGTTCCCGTTGATCATATTCATGTAGCCAGGGGTTTTATTCCTCAGGCAGGTGATGTATCTTTCCAAAAAAATAAGAATGAGTTTGTTTGCAGCTTTCTTGAGATTGGTCCGCCTGCCAAACCTCATTTTTATTGCGCTTACACAAGTGCTTTTCCAGGTGTGTATTTATTATCCTTTATATGAGGGCACTATTCCTGTGCATGATACCCGGAACTTTCTTTTGCTTGTAGCGGCTTCTGTATTGATTGCGGCAGCTGGTTATATTATCAACGACTATTTTGATATCAATATTGATGAGGTGAATAAGCCCCGCCGCCTGGTGGTGGATAAAATTATCAGCCGCCGCTGGGCTATTGCCTGGCATTTTATCTTAAGTGCGACAGGCGTTCTTCTTACCATGCTGGCCCTGCCTATACTGGGAAAATGGTACCTCATAGTTGCAAATATTCTATGTGTATTCACACTATGGTTTTACTCCACCACATTCAAACGGAAATTGCTGATAGGGAATGTGCTTATTTCATTACTGACGGCCTGGACCATACTAATAATATTTTTCTCTAAGGTTTCTGTAGTCGATGCATTTGATGCCAATCATCCCGGGCAATCCAAATTGTTCCGCTTTGCTTTTCTCTATGCAGGCTTCGCCTTTATTCTTTCTTTGATCAGGGAAGCCATTAAAGATATCGAGGACAGGGATGGAGATGCCCGTTATGGTTGCCGCACCATGCCGATCGTATGGGGTGTGAACACGTCAAAAGTCTATATTGCTGTCTGGCTGATCATTCTTATTGTGATCCTTGCCGTGGTGCAGGTCTATGTATTACAGTTTCAATGGTGGTGGGCTGTAGCTTATTGCGTTGTATTTATCATCCTGCCCTTGCTTTATATCCTCTCGGGATTATTCAAAGCTACAGAGATCAGCGACTATCATCGCCTGAGCACACTTACTAAAGGAGTAATGTTTACCGGTATCCTTTCTATGATCTTTTTTTACTTTTATATATGAACCCGATCATCCTGGCTTCCCAATCGCCCCGGCGCAAGCAATTGCTGGAATGGGCAGAAATACCTTTTGAAATAGTAGTGAAAGAAACAGCGG
>DATAJQ010000310.1:0-54937 GCA_036262095.1 Chitinophagaceae bacterium
GGTTAAGGTTTTTCATTTTCATACACTTAAAGGGTATTGGGCAAATATAATATTTTGGTTTGTTCGTAAGCACAACGTTACAATTTTATTTTATATAGCCAAATCGGATTTTACGACGTAAATATTCTAACGAAATATGACATGTTTTTATTGCTTTAACATGAAATTAATTCTTTTGCCCAGCCCTGTTTATCAGTGACATAACAGCCTCCAGCGACGTAACTGGTTGTAAACAAGCAAAGTCTTTGCAAACAAAGATTTCAGTTGGCCCCGACACCTGTTTTCCTGCCAGTAAAGGGAACCCAGCATCACTGCCGGAAGACACCATCAGCACCCTGTGCGGTATGAAAAACCGCAGTAAATCCTCGTGCATTTTGGAAGGCTCCTTCCCCACGATTGCCAGCTCTACTGTCCCGGCTGCTCTTTCCAGCAACCCGGCAGCCCAATACCCGAAAGAGGTCGGATATCGCACTATGGTCTGACCAAGGGCATTTATCATCCGGTCGCTTCTTTCCTTCCACTCCGGCCGGTTGAGCAGGATGCCCAACCGGTACAGGTTGGCGGCCACCACTGCATTGCCTGAAGGAAGGGCTCCATCGTATACTTCTTTCTTCCGGACAATAATATCAGCCTGCTTTTCCCGTGTATAAAAGAAAAAGCCGGTATCCTGTTCACTGAAATATTGTATCGCATATTCCGTAACCTGCGTTGCTTTCATCAACCAGGAAACATTGCCGGTTATTTCATGCAGGTGCAGCAAAGCATCTGCCAGAAAAGCGTAATCGTCTAAAAAAGCCGGGTGTTTTGCCTGCCTGTTTTTCCACGTATGATAAAATTCCCCCGGTTCATTCCCGGCCAGGTTGCTCCAGATAAATTCCATATTGGCTATTGCCAATTGCCGGTATTCCTCCTCCCCTGTTGCTGCAAAAGCTTTGCAGCAGGCTGTGTTCATCAAAGCATTCCATCCGAGAATGACCTTATCATCCAATGCCGGCCTTGTTCTTTTATTCCGGTGGGCCAGCAAAATATTTTTGCCTTTTTCCAGCAACTGCTTCAAATCATCCTCGCTTAACCCGTATTGTGTGGCAAACTCTTTCCATGGCGTCTTCACGCGGAGGATATTCCTGGGTGAAGATTCCCCCGGCTCATGCCAGTTGCCCTTTTCCGATATATCATAGTAGCTGCAAAACACATCTGCATCTCTTCCCAGCAATTGTTCCACCTCCTCTTTTTCCCATACATAAAACCTTCCTTCCACTCCTTCACTATCGGCATCCAGCGCTGCATAAAAGGCTTTCTCGCCGTTCATCAATTCCCGTTTTACAAAATCCATTGTTTCCCGGATCACTTCTGCATAGCGCGGCCTGCCTGTCAACTGATACGCTTCACTGAGCACATCCACCAGTAGTGCATTATCATACAGCATTTTTTCAAAGTGAGGGGCCAGCCATTCCGTATCGGTTGAATAACGGGCAAACCCACCGCCCAACTGATCGTAAATGCCTCCCCCGATCATTTTATCCAGGCTAAGCAAGGCCTGATCAAGGCCTTGTTTTGCCTCCTCCATTCCCTGATGCGCGTTTTCATTTTTTTTCACATAGAAATATCTGAGTAAATAGCGGATGGTAAAACTTTGAGGGAATTTCGGTGCCCTCCCAAATCCGCCCCATTCTTTATCGGCCGTCTTCATACAGTTGTCCGTTATCAGTGCAGCATTGGCCATAGAGAAAGCAGTGTCTGCTTCTCCCGGCAGATGGAGGCCAAAACTGTTGGACTGTACCAGGTGGGTTGTAAGATTATCTGCCTGCGCTTCTATCTCATCCCGTTTTCCCTTAAAAGCTTCCGCCACCCCCATCAGCACTTCTTTCCAGGAGGCGCGGTTGAATGCCCGCACGGGAGGGAAATAAGTCCCCCCGTAAAAAGGTTTGGTACCAGGAGTAAGAAACACGTTTAATGGCCAGCCTCCGCTGCCTGTCATCGCCTGAACGGCATCCATATAGATATGATCGAGATCAGGCCGCTCCTCCCGGTCTATTTTGATATTGATGAAATGATCATTCATCAACTGTGCGGTGGTTTCATCCTCAAAGCTTTCCCTTTCCATCACATGGCACCAGTGGCAGGCTGCATAGCCGATGCTGACGAGAATGGGCTTGTCTTCCTGCCGGGCTTTGTTCAATGCTTCTTCGCCCCAGGGATACCAGTTAACGGGATTGTGGGCGTGTTGCAGGAGATAAGGACTGGTTTCATTGATCAGGGCATTGGTATGTTTGTTCATTGGAGAGGTACAATTGGGTAAATGGGAAGATAATCAATATTTGTGCTGGAGTTTGGGATAAGGGAGGGAGATAGCGGGAGGTTTTTCCCATTATTTATTGTTTTTTTCCCATGGTTGTAGTTTATGGAGAAAGGATATTTGAGGTCTGATTGATCAGATTGGATTGAATTAGCTGAGTAACCTAAGAGGGCTTCGGTGGAGTGGGAATTGATTTCAGACCGGGCATATATTGCCGGGTAAGGAAAGCTATATCTAAAAGGTAGGTTGGAGGCGGGGGAGGGAGGGCCCGCCAGGGAGGAGCAGAGAGAAAATTATCCCTAACTTCTCTCCTATTTCTTCTTCACTTCCGCCAAAAATTTATCCAACGCCGACACCATACTCGGAGCCTGCGGCTGCGGCGCCTTAATCTCCAACTTCAAACCCGCATCCTCTGCCGCTTTAGTCGTATTACCCCCAAAAGCACCAATCACTGTCCCATTCTGCTTATACTTTGGAAGATTATCAAACAAACTCTTTATCCCGCTCGGCGTAAAAAAACAAATAACATCATACTCATTCTCGGTCAACAACTCCTTCACATCATTGCTCTGCGTCCTGTACATAAACGCCAAAGAAAACTCGCAATTATTCGCTTTAAGCCAGTTCACAATCTCATTGTCCTGCTGATTCTCTGAACAAACATAAAGGAACTTCTCATTCCCCTTATGCTTGTTGACCACATCAAACATACTCTTATTACTGCCATCAGCCCCATAAAACACCTTGCGCTTCCGGTAAAGGATAAACTTCTGCAGATAAAGAGCCACCGCTTCCGTAATACAGAAATACTTGGTATCCTGCGACACACTCACCTTCATCTCCTCACAAGTCCGGAAAAAATGGTCAATCGCATTACGACTGGTAAAAATAACGCCAGTAAAATTCTGTATCTCTATCTTTTGCTTGCGGAAATCACGCGCAGGAATCCCTTCCAACCGGATGAATGGCTGAAAATCCATTTGTACTCCATATTTCCTCGAAAGCTCAAAGTACGGCGACTTATCGCTTTCAGGCCTGGGTTGGGTAATCAGGATCTTTTGTATGTCTTTGGCCAGCGTATCGGCCTTTTTCACACCACTTGTTGACATGTGCGGTTCGGGCTAAATTGGCTGCAAAGTTACGTCTTTCTATTTAAAAAAGAAGAGTAAAAGCTTGTAAATCAGCAAAAGCGGCGCTGCTTCAAAGGCACATAGATATAAAAAGAAGTGAAATAGGTTGAACCTGACCTCATTACGAACCGCAGAATATCCTAAAATAAACCGGTACAGGAACAGCAATCCAATCCCGCACCAGGATAGCGTCATCGAGATCGATCGCATTGGCTCCGCCGTAAATGCCAGCAAAACCAGGAAAGGCAACAGGAAAATACCGATCACTTTATTGATGATAAAAACAATGAAAATATAGGAATCAGCAGCCTGGCGCATACTAAACAGCCAGCCGGAGATCTTAAGACCAATGAACTTACCCAGGTAGATCGCCGCCAGCCCGATACAGCAATAGAAATACAATAACCAGAAATTATCTACCGGCCTTACCCCAAAATGGAACAGGATAAAATCAATGTACAAGCCTGCACTGGCAATAAAAAACAGGTTAAAAGCCAGGGATGGAAGCGGCGTCTGCATCAGTTGCTCCCTTATCTGCCGCTGCTTCATGGTAGTACGGAAGAAAACCCTGAACAGATCATAAAAGTATTTGGCAAAAGCCAACCTCAACAAAGCAAACACCAACACTAATCCCATTATTACATAAAAGATCGTTTCCTTTCCTTTGAATATTTTAAGCCCTGTTGGTACTACAAAAGGCTTTACCCGGAAATTATAGAATGGGTGCTGCCGCAGGATCTGCTGCTCAAAAGGCAGGTCTGTCCGCACCTCCCAGGCAGGGATCAGTGGCTCCGGTTTACGGGAAACACTATCCTCCAACACTGTTGATGGATTAGCTATTACTGTAGCCGTATCCTGTATCGCCTTCATTGTATCAACCGGCGGAATGGAATCAGTTACATTTTGCGCCGAAACACCAAAGGCCACGAATTGAAAAACCAGGAATAAAAAATATATCGGACGCAAATAGTTTTGTTTAAGAATTCAAAAATAAGCCATCAGAAAAAGTTCACAAACCCAAAATGCACTTTTGATTGCCGGAGGCTGAAAGGAATATCACTTCTGCGCCCTATTGCCCAGGCCAGATTGAAAATACCAAGCTTTGTCTCAAATGCCAGACCCAACCCTGTTCCAAGATATGTGTAGTCCACATCTGTATTCTGCGAATTGTTCCGCCCCCAGCCACCATCCATGAACCCATAGAAATAAGAATTCTGCCCAATCAGGTACCTGTATTCAAAAGTGCCGATAGCAAACTGGGAAAGATACTGGCTCTCTTCATCAAAGCCCCGCAGCAATTTATACCCCCCTATCTGAAAAAGCTCATTCCGGAAAATATTGCCACTTTGAAAAAAACCACCATTCAGTCCCATTTTCAAAGTTCCCTGACGGCCAATAGGGAAGAACCGGGCTGCAGAAACCCTCGCCCGGAACTGGTAAGTGCTTAGCTTCACTGTGTCATATAACGATCCAAAATCAAAAGCCGGATTACCGGGATCCTTTAATTCCAGTACCTCATTATTGCGTTTAACTTTTTTGGTACCAGCTGAAGTAATGATCCTGAATTCATTACCCCGTGTTGGGTTCATCCGGTAATTGGTATTGTTATACTCATAATCAATCCCCACGTTTATCGAACTTACATCTGCGTCTTCCGGCAGGCGGTAGCTCTGCAAAATAAAATTGGTATTGGCACTCGTAACAATGGTCTGAAACCGCTGGATGAAGATTTTTCCCGACTGCTGATTGCTTAACACATATTGAGCACCCAACTGGAAATTGACATTCAAAAAAGAACTGTCTTTCCTGAACATATCAAAAGCAAAATCCAGCCCGATAGGAGTGCCGAAAAGATACGGATGACGGTAAATGATGTTCAACCGCGGCGATTTCACCTGCAATTGCTGCCAGTTGAGCCCAATGGTCTCCCCTACTCCCAGCGCATTCCGTAAAAGCAGGTTTGCCTCACCCGTTATCAGCAGCTTTTTGGAAGAAAGCTGATCATTATTGGGTAAAAAGCCGACCAGCACATTCACCTGGCTGCTTTGTTTTTGTTTGAGATACATTTCGAGAAATGATCCCGAATTCAACCAGACCAGCTTCGCCGGGAATTCTTCTTCCACATAAGAAAGCTCCCGGATCTTGCGGCTGATATTTTGCAGCTTTTCCTTATCAAAGGGACTGCCATTGCGGATATCGAGGTAACGCTGAAGAAATTCATTGGATACTTTGGCATTGCCAATTACCCTTATGCTGTCAATTTTATACGCCGGCCCTGGTTCCACTTTAAGTTTTGCCCATACTTTCTCGTGTTCCAATCTGAAACTGTCAACATATACTTTACCAAACGGATAACCATTATTTTCCAGGTAAGTAATGATCTTTTCCTGCCAGTCCTGCACTTGCGAAAAATCCATCGGTTTATCTGTAAAAGCTTTGTCCCTCCAACCTACGGCCTGTAAAATATTGGGATCAACCTGACCCGCATCCAGTTTTGCCCACTCATACCTGTCGCCGATATATAAAACTGCACGGGCCGAAGCTGAATCATAAAGCAGCGTGTCAACCGAAGCTGTTACATATCCTTTCAACTGCAAAAGGGAAGGAAGCTTATTGATATAGCTGATGCAATCGTAACGTGTAGTAAACTGAGTCTGTATGCCCAGCGTAGATGCAAGAAAAACAGAATCCCTGTCCACCGCACTTATTTGCAAAGGATACCCTGTTTGCGCTTTGGAGAAAAAGGAAACAAACAAAAAAAGGAGAAGCAGTATGTGGCACCTTAACTTTGCCATTTAGTTTGGTCGCTTATACCATAAAATTATTCATTAAACAGATCTACTTGGCCGGCATTTATATCCATATTCCTTTTTGCAAACAGGCCTGCCACTATTGCAATTTTCATTTCAGCACTTCTTTGCGGTACAAAAACGAATTAATCACCGCTTTATTGAAAGAGATTGAACTGACACCAAATTTCTTTCCCGAAGCAACCGCTTCTGCCGGCATCATTGAAACCATCTATTTCGGCGGCGGCACACCCAGCCTCTGCACGCAAGATGAAATAAAAAAAATACTTGGCAAGGTCCGGGACACATTTCCTGTATCAACTGATGCTGAAATAACCCTGGAAGCCAACCCAGATGATATATCAGCGGAAAAGCTACAACAATGGAAAAAAGCAGGTATCAACCGGCTCAGCATCGGCATACAAAGCTTTTTTGAAGAAGACCTGGCCTGGATGAACCGGGCCCACAATAGCCGGCAGGCCTGGGAAAGCCTGGTGCTCGCAACTAATTATTTTGACAATATTACGATTGACCTGATCTACGGCACACCAGCTCTTACAAAAGAAAAATGGAAACAGAATGTAGAGAAAGTCATCGAACTGGGCATTCCCCATCTTTCCTGTTATGCCCTGACGGTAGAGCCTAAAACACCTCTGCAAAAACTTATCCGCGAACACAAAACACCGGATGTAAATCCCGATCAGCAATCAGAGCAATTCCTGCTGTTGATGGAATGGGCGCAGCAGGCAGGATACGAGCATTATGAAATATCCAATTTTGCCAAACCAGGTTTCCGGAGCCGCCACAATTCTTCTTACTGGCAGGGTAAGCCATATTTCGGTTTCGGCCCTTCCGCTCATTCGTTCGATGGGCAATCAAGGTGGTGGAATGTGGCAAATAACACAAAGTATATGCGATCAATCGAGGAAGGCACTATCCCTTTTGAAAAAGAAGTGCTGACAGCCACTCAGCAGATCAATGAACTCATCATGATCTCCCTGAGAACACAGGAAGGCCTGAACCTCGGGAGGATCACACAAACTATCCGTGGCATGAACAAAGAGGAACTGACAGAAGTAAAAGCCCAACTTCTAAAAGGGAGCTCCAAATACATTAAGAACGGATTGATGATACAGGAAAAGGAATGGCTGCGGCTCACACGCGAAGGAAGACTGCTGGCAGATGGGATTGCTGCCGATCTCTTCCTTTAGGTTTTATATCATCACCGCTTCTATCTTTTTAAATCCTTCACGGGGTTTTACACCTTCCCACAATATTCTATAAACCGTTTCAGCTATCGGCATAGAGGCTTGCACAGACCGGTTGATATTATAAATACACTTGGCAGCATTATATCCTTCCGCCACCATATTCATTTCCAACTGCGCCGTCTTCACCGAATATCCCTTGCCGATCATATTACCAAAAGTACGGTTGCGGCTGAAAAGGGAATAACAGGTTACCAGGAGATCTCCCAGGTATACTGAGGCTGCATAGTTTGGTGTTTTGCGATGGGTAACAGGATCCCCTCCTTCCGCATGCTCGCCTACTACGATATGCTCTGCACCAAAGCTTCTCAGGAATTCAGCCATTTCATCTGCAGCATTAGCAATATATACGCTCTGGAAATTATCCCCATATTCCAATCCATGTGCAATACCTGCCCCTACAGCATAAATATTTTTCAGCACAGCCGCATATTGCACACCAAGTATATCATGATTGACGATCGTATTGATATAATCCGTAGTGAACTGCGAAGCAATGGTCGAAGCCATTGATATATCTACCCCGGAGAAAGTGAGGTAAGATAATTTTTCCGCCGCCACCTCTTCTGCATGGCAAGGCCCCAGCACGGCAAAGTAATTTTCAAGGGGAATATCAAATTCCTGCTGCAAATAATAGTTCAGTAAAATATCTTTCTGCGGCAGGATGCCTTTTACTGCAGACACAACCTTTTTGTTTTCCCAATCCGAAGCTTTCAGATTACCAATACTCTGCTCTACAAAAGAAGAAGGAATAGCTATAACAACGATATCTGAATTTCGTATTACTGTTTGCACATCAGCAGACATCTCCAATAAGGAAACATCAAAATTCACTGAAGAGAGGTAAGACGGGTTATGACGCCGCTCAGTAATATGCCGGATATTATTTTCATTCCTTACCCACCAGTTCACCTTCTGCTTATTATCTGTCAGAATTTTCGTCAATGCAGTTGCCCAACTGCCACTGCCAATTATTCCAAATGTCTTCCTCATGTTCAGTTTTAAAAGTAAAATGCCTCAACAGTGTGCTACAGCCCTTTGTTCATCATTTCTTCTCAAAAAGCTGTTCTTTCGGAACCACTTTTACTTTTACTCCGTCTTTCAGTGTTTTGCTGATAGCAGTATAAGGGCCTGTAACTACTTGTTCTCCGCCTTTAAGCCCGCTGAGGATCTCTATATAACTGATATCCTGTATGCCTGATTTTACCACTGTTTTCTTAACAGTGCCATCAGCCTGAACAAGGAATACCACTTCTTCCAGTTCACTGCTGATCGAAGGTGCCTGGTTGGTTTCAGACTCCTGGCCACCCTTTGCATCTTGTGCTTCTTTCTTTTTATCCGCAACACTTTGGTCACTTCCTTTAACACGTGCATTCACAGAAGTGATGGGTACAGAAAGCACATTATCATGCCGCTTGGTCTTGATATCTGCACTGGCATTCATGCCGGGGCGGAAAGGGAACTTCTTTGGTTTGGACGGATCGATCAGGTCTTTATAAGAATTATAGTCCAGCCTGATCCTTACCTGGTAATTGGTTACTTCATTGGTTGCTGCTGCGGAACCTGCCTGGGCAGATTTAATGCTGCTGGCAATCTGCGTCACCACACCTTTGAACTTACGGTTATTGTAAGCATCCACTTCAATATCTGCTGAGTCACCGATATTTACTTTTACAATATCATTCTCACCAACATCAACTCTTGCTTCCAGTACGCTCATGTCGGCTACGGTCATCATTTCCGTACCTACATTGAAACTGTTACCAGCCACTCGTTCACCTCTTTTGATCTGCAGGGAAGATATTACCCCGTTCATAGGCGCCACCAGCGTGGTACGGCCCAGGTCCTTGTTAGCTCTTGTCAATCCCGCCTGTGCTGTTTGCACATTTGCTTTAAGGCTCCTGATATTTTGCTGGGCAGCGTTATAATTAGCCTGGGCAGAACGCCAGGTTGTTTCAAACTGTTCAAATTCTGCCTGTGAGATCACTTTCTGATTATACAAAGCCTTATTACGGTCGTACGCCTGTTTGGCCTGGTTCAGATTTGCCTGTAAAGCTTCCAGTGCTGCTTCGTTATTGGCAACTGTTGCCTGCGACTGGCTGACCTGTGAAGCAGCTTCATCGCGTTGCAAAGCATAGATATCCGCAAAGATGCGTGCCAACACCTGGCCTTTTCTTACACTATCCCCTTCTTCAACATTCAACTCGGTTACCTCTCCCGAAATATCCGGGCTGATCTTTACTTCCACTTCTGGATATATCTGACCGCTGGCCGTTACAGTTTCAACAATCGTTCTTTTGGCCACTGGTTCCGCAGACACTTTTTCCATATTGTCTCCCTTGCCACCAAGAACTTTGACAGCAATAAAGAGAACGGCCAATATGCCTGCAATGATCAGTATCCATTTTAAAGTCTTACTCATAATAGCGACCCCATCCGGGGTTTTTGATTAGATAATGGTTAAGCCAGCAAGCCTGGTTTATTTACAATTTCAGACCAAGTCCTTTATAGAATTCAAGCAATTTCATCTTGAAAATATAATCGTATTGTGCTGAAACCATGTTGATCTTTGCCCTGAAAAGATTGTTTTGTGTAATGATCAGATCAATCGTATTCAATAACCCCACATCAAATCTCTTTCTTGCAAAATCATACGCTTTTTGTGATGTTTCTACCCCTTTTCTGGAGGCATTGAATTTCTGCATAGCAGCCACTGCATTTGCATGAGCTTGATAGATATCATTCTTCAGCGTTTGAGCATCCAGCTCTTTTTGCAGTTCCACATTTGTGACATTCAGCTTGGCTTTTTTCCAGTTGATGCGGGCACTGCCACCGTTAAAAATAGGAATGTTCAATCCCAGTCCTACGGATTGGCTGAAGTTATTGTTTAATTGCCTGAAGAAAGTATTCTTGCTGAACCCTACTGCCGTCATCTGCGGAAAAGCTGTAACAACAGGATAAGTGGTACCGCTCACATCCACTTTACCAATCTGGGGAAATTCACTGACAAACCGGCTCGCATACAATCTCTGCGCATTGGAATACCGGCTGTCGAGTCCGCCAAAAAGCGTCAGCGAAGGATACATCCGGCCCTTAGCTGCAGCCACATTTTTACGAGCAGCCTGCAGATTAAGATCATTGATCTTTTGCTGCGGCATATTGGCTTGTGCCAAAGTATACACTGCTGCAGGATCCAGTTCTGCCAGAGATTCCACTGGTATTTGCTCAACCGGGGGAATTGCCACAGCGAAAGCCTGGTCTGCGGGTATAGTAAGGATCGCTTTCAGCTGAAGTACAGACAGCGTATAATTGGAGTTGGCTGTGATCAATGTTGAACTGTCATTTGCCAATTGCCCTTCCAGCTCGGCCAGGTTTAGTTCAGGAAGCGAACCGGCATCCACCTGCTTCTTTACATTATTCAGTTGCTCGGTACTTTGCTTTACCTGCACTTCACAAATATTGACCTGTTCAGCATTCAACAATATCTGGAGATAGGCATTAGCCACACTCAATGCTACATCATTCCTTGCTTTTTCTGCTCCGGCTATATATGCCTGTGCTGTGAGCTTATTGGCCTCCAGCGTATTTTTTTTGCTGAACCAGTTAAACAAATCGAGATTAACATTAAGGGAATGATTGGTAAATAAGATCTCCTGAGTAGTAAACTGGTTGGTAGCAGGGTCAATGTTCCGGCCAAACTGATAGCCACCACTATTTTGAATATTCGCCGTTGGGAATTGCGCCAGCTTACTCTGCTCATAAGTCAGTGCCGTTATACGGGCCTGCACGTCAGCCTGACGTACAGAAATATTGTTTTTCAATGCATATTCCACGCATCGCTGAAGGTCCCATTTATCCTGGGCAAAGCTTGTTGTAGCGGCGAATAAGCAGATTAACAGTTGGATGCAGCGGGTCATCATAAAACAAAAATAACAGAAAACCGCACCCGCTGAAGTGATTTTTGATAAATAGGGGTTAAATTTTGAGTCAGGAGTCTTCAGTCGGGAGTCGATAGTCTGAAGTTAACTGAGGTTGAGATATTCAGTTCGGTATAGTAAAGACTGTTTTTCTGCAGGTAGTACCGACTTATAACTCCTGACTAAAGACTCACGGCTCAGGGCCGACTCAGGAAGTGAGTGCCTGGTTAAGGTCCTTAATAATATACGCGGGGTCCTCCAGTCCTATGTAGAGCCGCACATAGCGGTGCTCGGGGTTGGCGGGGTTGAAGTCTGGGACAGGGATGCCGGCGCATTTGGGAATGATCAGGGATTCGTGGCCACCCCAGCTTACTGCCATTAATATGTGTTGCAGGGATTCGCAGAATTTTACGATGGATTCCCGTTTATGGGTCTTTAATATGACGGTGAGCAGGCCGCAGGCGCCACTCATCTGCTTTTTAGCAAGGGTATATTGAGGGAAGGATTCATCAAAAGGGAATATCACGGATTCCACAGCAGGGTGTTGTTTCAGGAAATTGAATACTTCCACGGTAGAGTGGCTGATGCGCTCCAGCCGGGCAGGCAGGGTCCGCAAGCCTCTTATCAGGAGCCAGGCATTGAAAGGCTGGATGCCGCTTCCGATGTTGAGATATTCACTATCGAATATTTTTTTCATCATGGCTTTTGTGCCGCAGAGCACGCCGCCAAGTGTATCGCTGTGTCCACCGATATATTTGGTAGCTGTTTGCATAGCCAGGTCAATGCCCACGGAAATAACGGGCTGGTAAATGGGTGTGGCATAGCTGTTATCGATCATGGTAATGATCTGCCGGCCTCTGGCAAAAGCAGCCACTTCTGCCAGGGGCTGCAACGTAAACGCCCAGCTGTTTGGTGATTCCAGGTAATAAAAGGTAGTATTGGATTGGGTGGCCTCCTGCCAGTTTTCCAGGCGGGAGCCATCAATATAAGTGGTGTGCACGCCAAACCTGGGCAATATCACATCAAACATTTTCTGCGCCCAGCTATACGGGTTTTTAACGGATACAATATGATCGCCGCTTTTTACATTGGCCAGTACGCCGGCAAAAATGGCTGCAGCCCCGCTGTTAAACACCAGGCAATCTTCCGCACCATCCAGGGCGGCCAGTTTTTTCCGGAGAATATCTACGGTGGGGTTCAGGCCGCGACTGTACAGATAACCACCCATTTCATCTTCAAATGCCTTACCCAGCGCATCCACTGTCTTAAAAGCAAAATTGCTCGCCTGCACAATGGGGGGAGCAATTGCATTAAAATATTGTTCTCGGTCCTCTGCCAGTTCATTCACTATGTAAGAGATGTCCATGATATCAATGTTCTTTCTTTTTGTAATTAATAATACCCCAATAAATAAGCAGGAAAACACCAAAAACACTTGTTCCTATCAGGGCAAGGTTTGGCGTGTTCACAGCAATGGAAATGCCAACGAATATATAAGCGGCAATAAATATCAGCGGTAATAAAGGATACAGCTTCATTTTATAGATGCCTGTTCCATCCAGGTGCTTGGTCCGCTTGCGTAAAATAAAGATCGTTGCAGCCGAACTGGCCATGCCGATGGAATCAAGGAAAATGGTAAAACTCAGGATCTCGTTAAAGGATTTGGCAAAGAATAAAACGATAATGCCGATAGCCGCAAAAGCAGTAAGGCCTACTGTAAGCACATCCTTTTTTTCATCTTTCTTTTTAAAGGCAGCAGGCAGTATCCCGTCTTTGCTCATGGCATACATTACGCGGGGATTGCTTAGCAACAACACGTTCACATAAGCCAGCACCGCAATAAAGAGAAGAATGGATGCAATGGTCCTTCCCGTTGGGCCAAACATTTTCTCCACCACAATGGAAGCGATCCCTCTGGAAGTTTTCAGTTGTTCGAAACCAATTGCATTATAATACGCATAGCTTACAGCGAGATAAAGCAGGATAATGATCATGATCCCAATGAATATCCCGCGGGGGATCGTTTTCCTGGGCTGCTGTATTTCTTCTCCGAAATTGATGGTTTGCTGGTAACCTCCATACGTAAAGGAAACAGCGATCAGGGCTACGCCAAAAGAGCGGATATAATCCATCATCCCAAAATTGCCCTCAGAAGCCGCTACCACATTATTGCTTCCTTCCACAAAAAAGATGGAACTGATCAGCAGCACCAGCATTCCGATCTTGATGATCATTAAAATGTTCTGGGCTGTGGAGCTCATCCTCAATCCCATCAGGTTAACACCGTAAAAAACAATGATGGGCACCATGGCGATCAGCGCACGGGTCATAGAGCCGGGATCAGCATCAAACAATACCTCTGAAATATATTCACTTCCCACTAATGCCACACCAGCCATGGAAGCTGCATTGGAGATAAGGATAATGCAATTGATAGAGAAAGCAACCGAAGGGTGGTAACATTCGGCAAACACTTTATAATAACCACCGGTAACAGGAAAGCGGGAACCTATCTCAGCATAAGTGAGCGCACCGCATAAAGCCACAATTCCGCCGGCAAACCAGGCAAGGAAAAACAAGAGCGGGGTTATAGCTGCATTGGCAGCATCAGCAGAAGTTCTGAATATCCCCATGCCGATCACCAGGCCTACAACGATCATGGTCAGGTCAAAAAGACCCAACTTGTTTTTTTCTGTCATGCGCATGAAGATAATGGATTCCGCTTTTTTTGCGGAAAACTAATTTGCCAGCCTGTGCAAACCCATTTCCGCCCTCGTAGGTGAATGGATGTACCGGTTAATCAGTATTTCACAACAGGGCAATCCAATGTGTTCACTTTTCCAAAACGAAGAATAACATTGAGGGTGTGACTGTAATATCCATCTCCTTTTTTAGGATTGGCGGCTTCGCTGAACCCATCCAGGTAATCGGTAGATATACGCCGGTAATTTGTTTCCAGGCCTATACCTACTTTATCAGAAATAAAATACCGCACGCCTGCTACAAGAGGAACAATAAATTGTCCACGCGGAGGATTATGTTGAATATCTTCACTAAGCCCAATAGCAGTTGGTGAATCAGCCGGGAAGTATTCAGTATTAAAACGGCTCCAATCACGCTCAATTTTCAGGAAGGTATATCCTACTCCCGCCCCTATATAGGGAGCCAGTTTGCGGCTGGTATAATTACGGTTCAGGATGTTCCATTCTATCATACCGCTTATTTCTGTAACAGGTGTATTAAAATTAAAAGCACGTTGCCTGCGGTATTCCGGTTCAGCATATTTTGCATCATCACCTTTCAATGAGCCAAGCGCCAGGTTGAGCCGCCAGCCAAAACCTGCACTTATTAATTTTCCGCCAAAGATTTGTATAGCAGGCCGGAGGGTTTTGTAAGAGCCGGTTTTTTCTTCAGCAAGATCGCCCTGGTAAACGAATACCCCACCGCCTACTCCAAATTGCCATTTAGGCACATTATTAAAGATCTGTGCTTTGGTTCCACACCCTATCACTAACAGCAACAAGAGGCCTGTACTGCGCTTACAGTAATTCATATAATACGATTTTTCCGTAAATGGTAAAGCAGTGTTGGTTGGGTGTGGGAGGATGAGAGGTGTGCTTGTTCTTAACGATAAAAATGTCTTTTCATTTTCGCCGTTTTGTTAAAATCATCCGCTAAATGCAATTTTCAAGCCAGTCGATCAGGAAAGGATCAAAAGAATAATCTTATATATTTTTTTAACCGTTTGCCTTCCATTGTTTGATAAAGGAAGTGTAGCTATCACTAACAGGTAATTCCACCCAGCGCTCAATTTTACCTTGCGGTTTTGAATGGCGATCACTTTTCCTGAAGCCACCACGTAGCTTCGGTGGATGCGGCTAAACTTACCGGGCGGAAGCTTGTCATCAGGGTAAGAATAGGTTTGGCCTGGCCGAGATGGATCTTTATATAATCTTCCAGGCTGCAATATGGGCAATAACAGAAGTGAGCTTTTGTTTCATCGTTGGCAAAGGAAGATACATAATTTCAGTGCCAGGGAAAGGTGTCGATGAAAAAGCCGGATGTATAGATAAGTTATCCCTATTTTTGCACTGATCCGGTTCCGCCTGCGCCTATTGGCTGCTATAGTAATACAAAAGCAGTAAGGCTTACTCTTACGCCGAAACTATAGCGTAGGAGCACGGCGGATGAAAAGGGAAGTCGGTGCAATTCCGACGCTATCCCCGTAGCTGTAAAAAACCGGTCCGCCTGCGCTAAAGCTTCGGCGGACGATGCCTGAACAACAACCACTGTCTCTCAATGCTAAGCTTCGAAGATGGGAAGGTGTTCAGCAAGGTTTAAGCCAGAAGACCTGCCAGATCACTTAAACAACATTCCAGCTTTCGGGTGAAAAGCATGAGATGGGATATTCTTTTGTCCACCTTGGCTCATCGGCTGCCGTAGTAATATGAAGGCGGCAAAGCTTCGGCGGACAAGCAAAGGAACTCTTCATTTCTACTCTTATTTCCGGAAGCAGTCACCGAAAACTTTTCAATTACTTTGAAAAAGAAAATTTTTGCCGTGGCTGCCGTAATCATCAGCAGCCAATTGCAGGCACAGGAAGACACTACTGCCCGCTCACTCAATGAAGTTGTGGTAACCGCCACCAAATCGTCCATCAAACAATCCCAAACCGGTAAAGTGATTACGGTTATTGACCGGGCAACGCTCGACAGAAGTATGGGTAAAGACCTTTCCCAATTACTGACAGAGCAGGCCGGACTCGTGATCAATGGAGCTACCAGCAACCCGGGTAAAGACAAATCAGTTTTTCTTCGCGGCGCCAAAAATGATTATACGGTCATTCTTATCAATGGCCTGCCTGTCACTGACCCTTCGGGCGTAACAGGCGCTTTTGATCTGCGCATGTTTCCGATTGATCAGATTGAACGCATCGAGATCGTTAAAGGCGCGCAATCCACTTTATATGGGTCCAATGCAGTAGCAGGTGTGATCAATATCATTACCCGTAAAGGAGGAGGCAAAGCCGCACAACTCACCGGGAATTTTTCAGCAGGTTCTTATAACAGCTATAAAGCGAACCTGGGGCTGAGCGGCTCGGCAGACAAACTCTCCTACTCTATCGGTTTTATCCACAATGAATCAGATGGCATTTCTGAAGCAAAGGATACATTGCCGGTAAAAACATACGATAAGGATGGATTCAATCAGAACGGCGTGTATGTGAACATGGACGGCGAGGTATTACCCGGCCTTCATATCAAACCCTGGTTCCGCTACAACCGGTTCAAAGGCGGTTACGATAACGGCTCCTTCTCCGACGATGCCAGCCGCTATTCCGCATCCCTGCTTTCTGCCGGTGCTGCCGCACAATGGAGTTTCACGAACGGCTTTGTAGTAGCGCAATATGGTTATGATGAAATAAACAGGAATTATTTCAGCGCTACTTACAATTCCAACTCATTGTTTGAGGGCAACAGCAAGATCGCCGAACTGTATGCCACTTATAAATTATCGGAACATTTCAGACTGCTGGCCGGCATTGACCACCGCCGCCAGACCTCAACAGATTCCAATGCGCATATCACCAGCCCCTACCTTTCAGTATTTGCACAAAATCTACTTGTACAAGGATTGAATATTGAAGCAGGCGGGCGGTATAATAATCATTCCCGCTACGGCGACAATTTCACTTACAGCTTCAATCCATCATTCCTCATAAAAGAAAAAGTAAAAATATTCGCCAACCTGGCTACTGCATTCCGTGCACCGGCACTAACTGAATTGTATGGCCCTTTTGGCAGCAATCCTGATCTGAAACCGGAAAAATCCACTACCTACGAAGGTGGTGTGCAAACACAACTTGGCCTGCTGGATCTTCGTGCCGTTTATTTCAACCGTCATACAAAAAATGTGATCATTTATGGCCCGGCTTTCAGCTATATCAATCTTGATAAACAGAAAGATCATGGATTTGAGATTGAACCAACCTTGCAGATCAATAAAAACATGCAGGTAAAAATGTACTATGCATTTGTTGATGGAGATGTGACTACTAAAGCAAACGGGAAAGATACCAGCTATTTCAATTTGCTGAGAAGGCCCAAACATACATTCGGATTAACAGCGAATTATCAGCTTACAAAAAACCTGTTTGTGAGCACAAATATTTACAACTATGGAAAACGCACAGATATATTCTTCAACAACACCACATTTACCAGCAGCCCTGTAGAACTTGGTTCCTACCTGTTGTGGAATTTCTACGCTGAATATGCTTTCATCCCCAACCGCTTAAAAGCATTTGTGGATATAAAGAATCTCCTTGACAAAGATTATTATGAAGTGTATGGCTTCGGTACGCAAGGACTGAACCTGGTGGGAGGAATACAATTTAAACTATAGTGCTATGAAACAAACATTCAACCCTCAATCTATACTCCTGCTGGCATTGATTGTAGTAGCGGGAGCAATGCGTATCCCCAATGCTGCGCAGATCACACCCTGGTCCAACTTTTCACCGATAGGCGCGATGGCATTGTTCGGAGGCGCTTATTTCCGGCCCTGGTGGAAAGCAGTCCTTTTTCCTTTAGCGACATTATTACTGGGCGACCTGGCAATCAGTCTCCTGGTGTTTGAAGGGAAATATGGGATCTTATACAGCGGCTGGTATTGGATCTATGCTATTTTCCTGCTGATCGTTTTACTGGGTAAATGGATATTGAATAAAGTGAGTGTCCAACATGTACTGATCGCTTCTGTAGCAGCAGCCCTCACCCATTGGCTGCTGGCCGACCTGATGGTATGGATCGGAGGGGGTACAGACCTTCGCACAATGCAGCCATTGAGCAGGGATATAAACGGTTTGATCCAGTGCTATGCACAGGGTTTTCCTTTTATGAAAAATTTCCTGGCAGGCACATTGGTATATGGTGTGATATTATTTGGTGGATTTGAATGGGCAAAACGCAACATACCGCAGCTTAAAGAAAAAACTGCCATCAATTAACCAGCCTTAAAGTTTTATGACAGCAGTATCCTTTCTTCCGGCCGCTACTCAGATGATCTACGACATGGGGCTTCAGCACCTGCTGCAGGGTGTTACATTCGAATGCCCACTCCCTGCCCGGGAGGAGAAAAATAAGATAGTCCGCTGTGTACTGGAAGGAAAACAGTACAACAGCCGTGAGATCGATACCATTTTTTCCGCCAGCAAAGCACAGGGCAAGAGCCTGTATTATGTAGATGAGGAATTGCTGGAAAAGATCAGCCCCGATATCATTTTCACGCAAGACATTTGTGAAGTATGCCAGATTGATACAGCGTGCACTGCTGCTGCTGTATCCAGGTTGACAAAGCAACCTCAGCTCATTGCTTTATCACCCAACAACCTGGACGATGTAATGGATACTGCTGTCACTATTGCTGCTGCTTTGGGTCAGGAAGAAGCAGCTTATGCCTACCTGGTTGCATTACAAGCTCGCACCGGCAATATCCTCGAGCGGCTCCGGCAATTCGGGGCCCCTTTAAAAAGGGTAATGGTAATGGAATGGATAGAACCGGTTTATAACTGTGGGCATTGGATACCTTACCAGATCGCACAGGCAGGTGGCGTGGATGCGCTGTCCAATCCCGGAGGTGACAGCATTGTTACACCCTGGGAAAAGATCATCAAATACAATCCCGAAATATTGGTGATCGCACCATGCGGGTTTGAAGTAAGCCGGACACAGGAGGAAATGCATCTGCTGGAAAAGAGACCCGGTTGGAGCGATCTCGCTGCTGTAAAGAACAAAACCATTTACCTGGCTGATTATGATTTTTTCACCCAGCCCAGTGCCGGCACACTCGTAGATGGGATTGAATTGCTGGCTGGATTATTCCACCCGGGAATATTCACCGTGCCTGCCAGATTGCAGCATAAATACAAAAGCTTCTTTCAACTACCCGCCTATGTGTAACCACGAAACACGTAAATGTCCGCGTTGCGGGAAAGGTTTTGAATGCAAACCGGGGAATATTACACAGTGCCAGTGTTTCGGCGTCCGTATAAGCATAGAGCAGCGGGCATTCCTGGATAAGAAATATGCAGACTGCCTTTGCAGGGAATGCCTCATACATCTGCAATTGGAGGTGAACCGGTTCAGGGAAGAGCATAAGGAACGATAACTGTTCTCAGTAAAGGGGCTGGTAATGACGCTACTGCTTTATTATCTTTGCTGTATGAAAATAATTCCCGCCGACCTGCTTACTGTAACTTTTACCCTTTTTGCGGTTATTGATATTATCGGTTCTGTACCGATCCTGATCTCGCTGAAAGAGAAAATGGGTGGCATGAAGGAATTGCGTGCCACATTGATTTCCGGCGGGTTGATGATCCTTTTCCTGTACATCGGCGAGCCCTTTTTGAATGTGCTGGGACTGGATGTAAGATCTTTTGCCGTAGGTGGTTCCATCGTGATCTTTATCCTTGGTCTGGAAATGGTGCTGGGAATCGAATTCTTCAAGGGCGATGGAGATGTAAAAACCGCTACTGTAGTGCCGATCGCTTTCCCGCTGATCGCCGGTTCGGGTACACTGACTACCATCATGTCGCTGAAAGCGAACTATGGTGCCACCACCCTCCTGGTTGCGATACTGATCAACCTGGTGATCGTATACGTAGTATTGAAATCCCTTGGATATATAGCCCGGTTATTAGGTACAAGCGGCCTGATTGCTGTCAGGAAATTTTTCGGGGTCATCCTTCTTGCCATTGCGGTAAAAATATTCGCGACAAATGCGCATGGGTTGCTGAAGTGATCAGAATTTAAAATAAAAGGCATGCAGATTTCTGCAAGTATTAAGAATTCCTGTCAGCAACATCATTTTATAGTATCAACAGAAGGGAATGAAAAAGTAATTGCCATACCAGCGAAAGCAGAGGGCTATGGATCTTCAGTGAATGGAGGTAGGATAGCCGAGATCCATAATACACTGAGAAAGGGTGTTTCTGTATCGTTAAAGAAATAATATGAATATCGCATAATTAATAAGGTCGCCCTGCAGGGCGACCTTATTAATTTATATGTACTGGAGTGCCGATCAGTTGCTACGCAGAATTAGTTTCCTGCAAACAGCCTCTCAGCATCTGTAAAAGAATAATTGATCAGTTTATCCAGGGAAATGCCATTGTCTTCCAGGCTGGCAGCCTTTTTCTCCGGAACCACAACGTAAGCAAACTGCCATCCATTCAAAGCCGCAATCGGCTGGGTTGTGCTTGCAGAGATCAAAATGCTTCCGCTTTTGATCTCGTAACTCCATTGAATATTGGATGTCAGCCCAAAGGGCAATGTATTGATATTGCTGTTTTCCTTTGAATAAACCAGCACAACGCCATTGCTCAAGATAGAGGAATCGATGGTGGCGTCACTTATTTCTGTGGAGTAGAAAAGTGAGTCGGAACCTGCCGCTCCATTGGCAGTGAAACTAACCCCTCTCCAGGCTGAAAGATGTACGTCATTGGTTTGTTGCTCTTGTTGAGCAAATGCATCCTTCTCTTTCTGGCATGAAGCAAGGAAGATCACACCGGCAAGAAGTAACAAAGAAATATTCTTCATAAAAATATAATAAGGTGATTTATACAATTAAAGTTTGATGACAGATACAGATTCTTCGCTGTCTTTTGTTTTTGTTGTCAGCACATAATTTCCTTTGGGCAGGCTGCCGAGAGAAATATATTGTTGACTTAAGCCTTTTGCAGCTTTGTTCAGCGAAATCTGTTTAACTACAGCTCCTGCCTGGTTAGTGATCGTTACAGAGAACTTACCGACATAATCATTATTCATCTTAACCATTACACGGTCACTGAATGGATTAGGATACACTTCAAGTGCAGCAGAAGTACTTTCAGGAGTTTTCGTAGCCGCTGCAGTAGTGGTAGAGGTTGAGCCTTCTGTAATAACAAATCCATTCAGATAGGTATACAGTTTTGACCTCTTCAGAGAAATAACGATCACACCACTGGATGAAGGGGTCAGTCCAGTGAATGCAGCCTTGTTTGTTTTATTATTATAGGTCACTATCGCCTTGCTCAGAGAGCCAATTGAGAAAGTGGTTGTGTTATCAGGATTATTGCTACGGGAGGCATACAGTTCAATATCATATTTTTTAGAAGGTTGCAGGCCGGTAATTGTCAGTGTACGCACTGTCATATTAGAATAACTTGAGTGGCGCAACACTTCTGCAGGGGCCATGCCGCTGCCATAGCTTGTACCGTTATCACCCACACCCGTACTGTGGCTCAGCGACACAGCAACGTTTGAAGCGGTAGCATCCGAGTATTTCAGTTTGGCAGAAGTAACATTACTTACAGTACCTGCCCCTACGTTCCAGTTATTCCATTCAGTATTGCTGTATGCACCAGAGCCCCCGTATACTTTAACTTTAATATATTTTGCGCCGCCTGGATCTGTTGTAGATGGAGGGGGCGTTGTAGTAACCGGGCTGGTTACTGTAACAGTAACATTATCGGATGCAGTAGCTCCTTTATTATCTTTAACGGTAAGTTTGAATACGTAGGAACCTGCTACGAGTGCGCTGACAACAGGGTTGCTGATAGCTGCATTACTGAATGAATAAGAGGTAGGGCCTGATACTTTTGACCAGGTATAAGAAGCGATGGTGCCGTCGGGATCAGAAGCAGAACCGGACAATTGCACCGAGCTTGTCGGCAATACGATAGCTTTATCAGAACCGGCATTAACTACCGGCGGAGCATTGGTCGTTCCTCTTGAATAGCTAAGCATCCATTCGTACATATTCAGGCCATTCTCCCTGTAATTCGGATCTGATGCTTTTGTCCAGCAATCATGCCCGCTAACCGGGAAAACGGTCAATTTTGCTTTGGGGGTAACCGTAGTCAGATTGATCCCATTCACCCAGCTTCTGGAAGTATTAACGGAAACAGTGGGGTCACCCTCATTATGGAAAGCCCAAACGGGGAGGTTACTGTTACCGATATTGTTAGCCATATTAGTATAGAAAGTGGCAGCACCGCACATGGGTACGATAGCAGCAAGCCTTTGTGCTGAAGTAGCTTTTATTCCCGCGAGTTTCCAAACAAATCCGCCGCCGAGGCTCAGCCCTGTTGCATAAATGCGGTTGGGATTGACCCGGTAATGGGCAATCGCATAGTCAATAAGCATATTGAGTGTTACATCCACTACGCTCGAATTCTGCATCTGAGGCGCCAGTACGATGAACTTATGTGTTTGGCCATTAACAGTAAATGATTGGGGGAATTTTCCGTCTTTGATCAGTTTTGGCACTCCATTCACCAAAACTTTGGGAAGTTGGGAAGGGCTTCCATCGCCCATTTCACCCATTCCGTGAACGAAGATCAGGAGTGGATAAGTTTCGCTGCTGGTATTATATCCAGCGGGAAGGTATTCGTAAAATCCATGGATATTGGACGCAATTTCGACATAACGCGGAGTGAATGTCTGCGCCCGGACCGTGGAAAAAGAGAAAAACAAAGAACAAAGAACTAACATAGCAGTTGCTACATAACTGCGGAGAGCCTGGCTTTTCATTTTCAATTTAGATTTTATTTTAATAGGGGATTAATCTATCTACTAATCTTTGTCCCGCAAAGAAGCAAGGACTATGCCAATAGATGATTTTAATTTTATTGTTATTCACAGTTAACGGTTATTTTTTATTCGAATTAAGAAACATGTGTGGTGAAAGAATCAAGGGGATAAGGCTGAGTATCTTTTCAGAAATGTTATAGTAAACAAAAGAGTAATATAATTATCGATTGCAGGGCTATATTTTTAATAAAAGAAATGGAAGGCGCCTTAAGAATGGCAGGTTCAAAACATCTTCTTTAGCAACTGCCATGTTTAATAATAAAAGGTAGAAAAGGCCTGAGATTCTAAAATGTCCGCTTTTAGAAGCCGAAAAAGCATTTTTATCTTAATTTCGCAGCCATTACGAAAAAGTAAGTGAATCAATTGAAGTGTAATCAATTGATTCACTTACTTTTAAAATAAATTGGCCTCGTAGTACAATGGATAGTATAAGAGTTTCCGAAGCTCCAGATACAGGTTCGATTCCTGTCGAGGCTACATATCCACAAATATTCAATTACTGCTCACAAAAGGCTTAAAGTGCCCTTCCGAAATCGTGGGAGCATTGCAAAAAATTTGAAGTTTCCTTTTACAAATTCAGGATCTCCCCAAAGTATCAAACCCGAACAGATAATGTAACGAAAGCGAACAGTTTACCCAGTAAGCAACACGCAAGTAGTTTAAAGCCAATACTTTTTCAAAGCGGCATGTTTTTCAGGGTTTGAAGTTTACTTTTCTTTACCCTATAATAAATGCTTGGCTGGCTACATTTTTAATCCTGATCATTCAAACATCATTTTTCCGAAACCGGTGAATTTTTTTATTGGAATAAATTATGGGTATGATAGAAAGCTATTTTAAAACTGCCTGGCGCAATCTTCTCAGAAACAAAGGATACAGCGCTATTAATATTGTCGGGCTTGCAATAGGTATGGCGGTAGTGATCCTGATAAGCTTATGGATTGGGGATGAAGTATCATTTGATAAATATCATGCTAATTATAAGCGTATAGCAAGGGTAATGCAAAACCAGGTTTCAAATGGCAATATAGCCACGTTAAAAGCTATGCCAATTCCTGCGGCGGTTGAGTTGCGCAATACCTACGGTAATGACTTCGACAATATTATCCTGTCTTCCTGGAATAACCCACATATCCTTACCGTAGAAGACAAAAGTATATCCAGACCGGGTAGTTATATGGAGCCGGAAGCACCGGAAATGCTGACTTTAAAAATGGTTGCAGGCTCAAGGTCGGGCTTGAAAGATCCATCTTCTATTTTATTAGCAGAATCTGTTGCCAAAACACTTTTTGGAAATAGTAATCCTATAACTCAAGTAGTAAAATTAGATGGCGTTAGTTTAAAGGTGGTGGGAGTTTATCAAGACTTACCTGAAAATACTTCATTTAAAGATTTGCTGTTTATTTCGCCCTGGGAAGCATATGTCAATTCAGAAGAGATAAAAAATGCTGAAGATGACTGGAACAGTAACAGTTTCCAGGTTTTCGTGCAAATAGCGGAAAACAAGGACATGCAATTGTTATCCGCTAAAATAAAGAACATCAAATCCGATAAGATAAGGGCAGAACAAGCAGGATTAAGATCTGATTTTTTTCTGTACCCCATGAGCAGGTGGCATTTATATACTGATTTCAAAAATGGTTTAAATGCGGGTGGCAGCATTCAATATGTATGGCTGTTCGGCATTATTGGCTTTTTTGCGCTATTGCTTGCCTGTATAAATTTCATGAACCTGAGTACAGCACGTTCAGAAAAAAGAGCAGCAGAAGTAGGAATACGCAAGGCAATAGGCTCTTCAAAAAAACAGCTTGTAATACAATTCTTCAGTGAATCTTTGTTGACTGCTGTACTGGCATTTATCTTCTCTTTGTTGATCGTTGAGCTTGCCCTCCCTTTTTTTAATGAATTGTCTGGCAAGAAAATGTCCATTTTATGGACCGGCCCTTTATTCTGGACTGGCGCAGTCGGATTTTGCATCATCACGGGGCTGATAGCAGGTATATACCCATCACTTTACCTGTCCTCATTTCAGCCAGTGAAAGTATTAAAAGGAACTTTCCGAGCAGGTAGTCATGCGGGCCTGCCGCGTAAAATGCTCGTAGTAGTTCAGTTTACCGTTTCCCTTATATTGATCATAGGGACTATCATTGTTTTTCAGCAAATCCAATTTGCCAAAAACCGATCAGTGGGTTACAATCAGGAAGGCGTTATTATGATCCGTGATTACACAGGAGATTTTCACCGTCATTTCAATGCCATGCGAAACGATTTACTTCAGACAGGTTTAATTGAAGAAGTAGCCGAATCAGGGAATCAGATAACAATGGGCAGCAGAACAAGCGGAGGCTTTAACTGGCGAGGCAAAGATGTAAATAGCAATGATGAATTCGCAACTTTTGCAGTTTCGCCCGCTTACGGAAAAACAATAGGCTGGCAATTCGTTAATGGAAGGGATTTTAATTCACAATCAATCAGTGATTCATCTGGCTTGATTTTGAACGAGACTGCCGAAAAGAAAATGGGAATCAAAAATCCTGTTGGACAAATCATTACCTGGGGTGACAGAAATTATACAATCCTTGGAGTAGTAAAAGATATCGTTATTGGGTCGCCCTACGAACCTGTAATGCCTACATTTTTTTATATTGAGCCTGAGGCCGGGCTCCTAAATATCAAGATCAATGCTGCTGCCAATACAGGGAATGCTTTAAATAAAATTGAAACCATATGCAAAAAATTTGCGCCTACAACACCATTTGAGTTTACATTTGTTGATGATGCTTATGCAAAAAAATTTGGTGAGGAGGAACGTATCGGTAAGTTAGCTTCAATCTTCTCCGTATTGGCAATATTCATTTCCTGCCTGGGATTGTTCGGTTTAGCTTCCTTTGTAGCTGAACAACGTATTAAAGAAATTGGTGTCCGCAAAGTACTAGGCGCATCCATATTTAGCTTGTGGCGCCTGCTTTCAAATGAATTTCTACTTCTGGTTCTCATTTCTTTACTAATTGCCGGACCAACAGCCTATTTTTTCATGAATAGGTGGCTACAGAATTATCAATACCATACTGAATTTTCGTGGTGGAGTTTTGCGGCGGCAGGCTCAGCAGCTTTAATCATTACGCTATTGACAGTAAGCTTTCAGGCAATAAAAGCCGCAATCGCAAACCCGATAAAGAGTTTGAGAACGGAATAAATCATTTCGCCGTGGATAATTTTATTTAGTTAGGCAGATACAGAAAACAGCAAACTTAGTGATCTTTGAGGTTTCAGATGTGCCCCAAATCTTCCAGCAAGAACGATTATCGCATCTTAAATTATTGAGTTGAATATATTTATACATTGTACGTCACTTTAAGCGACAACCCTCACTATGACAAAGAAAGACATTAAAGCCTTTTTCAAAGCTATTACAGGCAGCGATTTTCAAAAGGTTTCAGAATTGCTAAATTCCGACAAAGAATATTTGACCGTTTGCAATGTTGCACCACCTAAGAAAGATGACGGTCAGTCAGGACTTCAGGTAGCATTTAAGACAGGAAATTTTGATATTGCCAGACTATTAATTGAGCAAGGTGCAGACATAAATTTTATGGAAACATCAGCAATAAACGAATGGACTGCACCCGTTTTGCACGACTGTATCAGAGCGGCAATTTTCAATTCTTACACGGTTCAAAAAGATACAACCAGGTTTGACAAAGCCTTTTCACTTCTGCAATTAATGCTGAACAGGAAAAGTAATCCGAACTCGACAGATTCGTATGGCAACAATTGTTTGCATAGAGCAATCATGGATTCAAGACAAATGATAGATAACCCAGGTGCTGACCTGACAAACGGCGTTTTGCTACAACAACTTAGAAAAATATTTAAAGTACTTATTGCAGCCGGTGCAGATATTAACCTGGCAAATGAAAAACGCCCCAGCGCAGCAAGTATGGCTTCAAATTTTAAAATGGAAGAGCATCAATTATGGTAGAATAAAAGCAAATGGGCAACATGAGTTTTTTTTCTGTGCCGGTTGAGCAATGGGCAAAAGCACAAACACAAATCGATTTGGTTTGATTGATAACTGCTGCGCAGCAGGGGCTGCTTTTGATGCTGAATAAAAAGTGGCGATGACAGTATTTCTCTTCCAATATGTTTAATTCTACAGCAGATATTGCCAGGATCGTTTACTATAATACCACACGCGAAGTATCGTTTGGGATATTTAACTATTTTGGCTAAGACAGGCTATTTTTTGTAAAAGAAAGTCTCGAAATTGTTCGAGCCGAGATGGGTTTAACTGAACCAGATTTACTATTGACCGAATAACCGCTGCCACCATGAACGACCTTGCAAACGCTGTTGCTCTTTCTCCAACAACTCGATTTTATCCTGCATTTCCGTAAGCTGTGCAGCTTGCCGCTGGTTGACTGCACGTAATTCTTTGATCAGTTGTTCACTCGCTGCAAGTTGTTGTACTCGTTGACCGACAAGGTCCGTTACATTCTGAATGGCCTGCTCTTTCTCTACAAGCGATTTCTTCATACTAAGCAGATCCTGTTGCAACCGTGCTTTGCTTTTCAAGAGTTGTTCATTGGATTCGGTCAGCGATTGCAGTCGAGCATTCAGTTGGTCGGAGGAAATATGCATGCGATAAAAATACAACTATTTTAATCGGCAATAATGCTTTGCATTTAGAACGGAGCTATTGTAAATCACCTAATTCCGACAACCTGTTTCACCTTTTCCTTCCTGTTCCTGGCAATAGGAATTTCATGCCCGCCCTCCATCAGCAATCTGTCTCCATCAACTTTTATCCAGCTTTTTATAAAAATGCTGTTCACTAAATAAGATTGATGACATCTGATAAACCCATGCTCACTTAACAATTCCTCATACTCAAAAATAGGTTTTGCTGAAATATGCTTCAGTGTATTTCTCAAGAAAAAAATGGTATAATTATTATCAGATCGACAGAAAAGGATCTCTTCAGGATTAAGAAAAAAAGTCTCCCTATTTCCGGGGATTGCAATACGCAATTGGTTCTTATTGCTGATTGAGTTGATCAAATTTCCCAGCCTTTCATTTTGTATTTTCTTTTCAGCGTTTGTAACCGCCCTGTCCACAGCATTAACCAGTTCATTAATGTTTACAGGCTTTAACAAATAATCAATTGCGGAGAATTTTATAGCCTGAATTGCATACTGGTCGTACGCTGTAACAAAAATCACTTCAAAGTCTGGGTTTGTAATACTTCTTAGCAGATCAAAGCCTCCTTTGCCTGGCATTTGTATGTCCAAAAACAATATCGCAGGTTTAATTTCCCTTATAAGCAACAGCCCTTGTTCAACATTTGTAGCAGTAGCCGCCACAGTAATTTTGGGGCAGTACTTATTGAGTAAAATCTCCAGGTTTTGAATATTGCTGACCTCATCATCCACAATAATAGCTTGTAACATTATAGCCAGTTTTTGAAAAATAATAAAATCGAGGTTCCCCCGCTGTTACTTTCTATTTGCAATTTAATCAGTTCTTCCCCATACTCGCCATTTATCAATTTGATCCTGCTTTTTGAAAGACCAAGTCCATACCCTTCTTTAAAATCCATTTTATCAAAGCCTCCCCCGTTGTCGGTTACCCTGATCAGCATATCATCTCCATTTTTATCAATGCTCAGGTCCAATTCACCTTGCCCGTTCATTTTAGAGAAACCATGTTTGATCGCGTTCTCTACAAATGGTTGCAATAGGAAAGGTGGTATAGTAGACGAGTACAAATCTATATTTTGATCTACATGCAGATTATATGAAAAAGAGTACCTCAACTTCTCAAGGTCGATATAAATCTTCAGGTTTTCCAGCTCTTTACTAAGCGGGAGGTGTTGTGTTTTGCTTTCTTTCAGCGTTTCCCGCAAAAGTTCTCCAAATGATGACAGATATTTATTGGCAGCATCCAAATCACCTTTATTGACAAGCCCCTGAATAGAACTAAGGGCATTAAACGTAAAATGAGGATTTAAAAGTGAGTGGATATTTTTTAGCTCTTCAGCAGATAATTCGGCCTTTTTTTGCAGATGCCTTAAGGCCGCTTTCTGCTTCCGGTATTTCAAAATGAATATGAAAAATACAAGTGCCAGAACCAGGAACGCTAAAATGGCGGCCTTAAAAGCTGCTGTTTTATACCAGACAGATGCAATTGAAAATTGCAATTCAGTAATACTATTTTGCTGCCGCTTATATCTTATACTAATTGTATAATCACCAGGATAAAGGTTTTTTAATAGTATATAATTGTTATCATATTCCCCCGGGGCCCACTCCCTTATTGTTTTCCCGTTAAACAGGATTGTATACTCGAGAGCCTCCTTTTTATAAATTTTTGCATCAATATTTACCAATACAGAATTCTCGTTATAAGACAATTTCAAAACCCCACCCTGTTCTTTGGAAATATTATTGTATTGCCGGTGCCAGCCAATTTCTGCCGGGACACTGCCAAAATGGTCTTTATTATTTAAAATTTGGGAAAACTCCAGCGGACTGTTAGAGGTGTACAGGGAAGCTATTCTGGGCGATTCATTTTTATAATACACGACCCAGGATGAAATTGTTTTACCACCCCTATTCCTGAGATGTGCGACCAGGTATTCTGTTTGCTTAACGCTATAGCTCCCCATGATCCCGCTGCCTGCGTTCATATCCCCAACAGCCGTTCTTGTAAATTCATCAATGTGGGCCCACGGCGTGATGGCTTTATTATTATTCAGTAAAACGCAATATTCAAACTGACTGGCATTTTCTTTATTAACCTGTGGGGCTAAAAAATAAATCCCGGCAGTGTCATAGACAAAATATAATGGAATAGAATCGTTGAGGGTAGTATCAATAGAAATTTTATACTGTGGATTCCAATGAGCAATACCGACAACCGTTCCATCAGTATTGCTATACATCCCATTATAAGGAATAGCTACTCCTAAGGTAGCGGATTTACCGCCATTGAATGAAGTTGAATAATCGCTCCAGTCAATCTGGGAATGGGCAGATATTACGGTCAAAAGAAAAAAGATCAAGATAAAATTTCTCATGAAGCAAAACTAAATTAATCGTTAACTTATGGGTTATTGATGACTGGCATTATTAGCTCTTATCCTTTTTGAGAAGGATATATGACTGAGATGCCAACATAACGCCATGATCGCTTAAAACCGGGTACTTACATCCCCACCAATTCCATATCACTGCAAATTCCTCATAGGGGATTTCTAACTGCAATGTGACAGAATTATCAGCATTCCATTTAATTATGTTCTTCGGTGTTAGAGTAATGATTCTTCTCTCCTTAGTTGCTTTTCCGTTATTCAATTTCATTACAATGCAGCTCATCTTGTCAAATTTCCTTTTTAATCCTGTTGAAAAATCAAGTTTTAGTTTTCCGTCTTTTGGTAGCAGATATACACTATCAGCCTTCGGCAGCAGCAGTTTAAGTTCCTTAATTTTCAATTGGTTCCTGGCTGCCCAGTCAAGAAGTTTGGAATATAAGTCCATCAGGTCTTCACCCGGCTTTTTTGAACGATATAACATCTTTAACTGCATAGCAAAAAGATTGGAAGCAAAAAAACCTCTTTGCTCATTCTGATAATGCCATTGTATGCTGACACTATCGGCAATTTGGGGGAAGTATTTTTCAACGAAAATATCATACAATGCCCAGGTCATATATTCATTGAAGCAATCCAATCCCTTATAGCCTGATCTTCTGTCCCAATATTCGTTCTTGAATTTCAGCTCAACGTCTTTCCGCAAAAGATCAGTAATTGGATTTACATAGCCATGGTCCATTTCAGTAAATATAGTGTGGATCTCGACAGCCCGCTGTGCCTGATCGCTTATCTCTGCTGCATTGTTTTTGATCAGTGCAACAGATAAAGAAGGGAAATCAGCGGTAGTGGCACTATCAATGTTCCTGTGACAATTCATTCTGCCCACAAGCGGCGATAAAATCACCTGGTACTTTTCTTTACCTGATGCAGATACAGAAATGCCGCTCACTTTCTCCAAAAACATTTTCATCGTATCCAGCATATAGTAACCTGAGTAGTTAGCAACAATTGAACTGTACAGCGGGTTGTGTGCTTTATAGAAGTCCCTGTATTTTGATTTTTGAATGAAATCATTAATAAGATCAAGATTTTCATCAAAAGGGTTATGCCCCTTATTTGCATAAAAATTATTGGTTCTTATCAGTTTCCCATTTGTGTCAAATTTATACGCGATTGCATCTGTTCGGAAACTCAGATAATCTTCCCATAATGCTCTTGAATAGTTTACTTTCTGTAGCAGAGGATGGGTTTTGACTGGCTCAAAATACCTGGCAACGTCATTATAATAGTCGGTGCGCTTTTGAACTTCCCAGTCATCTTCCCTTCCGTAGTCAGTTAAAGCCAAAATAATATTGGAAAGTTCATATGTCTCCGGAACTAAAACTTCGATTTCCTTTTGGGCATTCAGGTGTTTTGCAGACATGCAAAACAGTAAGAATGCTACTCCGAATTTCGTCATAAGAAATATTTATTCAAAAATACCTATCACGAAATCCGTTAAAGGTCCAACCTGGAATATAGCATGAAATCCTGTGAATCTGGCGGCTTTTGGAGGAATTCAGTTAACTACTATAGAAAAAGTTTCTACCAATTCCGATAAAATCCTGACAATAACTGAACATATCATTGTCAATACCGTTAATACGGGAGATTCCGCTTGCCAGAAGGTCAGTTTGCAGGAAATTCCTTATCTTTTAAGAGATATGTAGAGGATCTTTAAAAACAGGAAACATGAAAAAGCGCTTTATTGTACTGATTGATTTTTCAGACCACTCGAAGCAGCAGGGCCCTGGCTGATATCTTCAGAAAGTTCTGGACCACAGAAATGATCAACCCGGCAAACATACCGGTCATAATACTTCCAAATAATAACAAAAAGCCAAAAGGATGGGGCATCTACCAAAGCTAATTGAAGACCTTGCATTAATACTCTTTACAGGAGCAATCACAACGTTAATATTCAAATGGATCAAACAACCCCTGGTATTGGGGTATATCATTGCCGGCTTTCTGGTTGGACCACATTTATCAATTACCCCAACAGTAGCAGACACAGAAAACGTAGAAACATTAGCAGAAATAGGAGTAATCTTCCTTTTGTTCAGTCTTGGCCTTGAATTTAGTTTTAAAAAGCTGATGCGTGTTGGGGGAGCTGCGTCAATTACGGCTTTTGTTGAAATAGTCTTCATTACGATAAGTGGCTATGCCGTTGGCAGGTGGATGGGATGGTCAAATATGGACAGCCTGTTCCTCGGAGGTATGCTGGCAAGTTCCTCTACCACTATTATAATCCGGGCATTTGATGAATTGGGTGTAAAAACCAAGCAGTTTGCAAGAATCGTCTTCGGAGTACTGGTTGTTGAAGATATCGTAGTGATATTACTGATGGTTTTGTTGTCGACTATGGCGGTAAGCCAGCAGTTTGAAGGATTTGAACTGTTAAAAACTGTATTTAAGTTACTCTTCTTCCTGGTATTGTGGTTCATTACAGGCATATTCCTTCTTCCGACTTTCCTGGAGAGAGCCAGGAAGTTGATAGATGAAGAAACATTGCTGATACTTTCAATAGGCCTTTGCCTTGGCATGGTGATATTAGCTACCCAGGTAGGTTTTTCAGCAGAGCTTGGCGCATTTATAATGGGTTCAATAATTGCAGAAACTACTTCAGCAGAAAAAGTAGAACACCTCATCAAACCTGTAAAGGACCTTTTTGGTGCTGTTTTTTTTGTTTCTGTAGGCATGTTGATAGACCCTGAGGCTATCATGCAATACAAATGGCCGGTGCTCTGGGTAACATTGCTGACACTTTTCGGAAAATTCTTCAGTACAACTATTGGAGCATTGATGTCTGGACAACCCTTAAAACAATCAGTGCAGGTGGGAATGAGCATGGCTCAAATCGGGGAATTCGCTTTTATAGTTGCTACACTGGGATTGAGCCTGGGCGTGATCAGCAATTTCCTCTTCCCTGTAGCTGTCGGAGCTTCAGCCATAACCACTTTTACTACTCCGTACATGATCAAGGGATCAGACAAAGTTTACGGCTATCTGTTGAAAGTGTTGCCGAAAAAGTGGATAGACCGGTTAAACAGATATTCCAATAGTACACAAAAGATACAGGCTGAAAGTAATTGGAAAATTGCTTTAAACTCCTACGGCCGGATAGCTCTCACCAATGGGATCATCATACTGGCGCTTTTCCTTATCTCATCTAACTTCCTTCTGCCATTCCTAGTTAAGTATATCGAAAACGATACGCTCGCAAGGGTTATTTGCCTGGTTGTGTCATTAGGAGCTGGCTCACCTTTCCTGGTTGCTTTTATCCTGAAAAAGCCGGGTAAAATGGCTTACAAGGAATTGTGGCTCGATAGTAAATATAATCGTGGCCCCCTATTGATCATTGAAATAGCACGCCTGGTCATAGGCATACTGATTATATGGTTTTGGGCGAGCAGTTTATTATCTGCCAGGACAGCCATCTTCATTGCAGTGCCTGTTATTATTATACTGTATTTCCTGTTCTCCAAAAAGATACAGCAATTTTATCAACGAATTGAAGGCAGGTTCCTTGTGAACTTAAATGCGCGGGACCTGGCCGCTGCTGGTAAAAAAACTCTTTCTCCGGATGTGTTTGGAAAAAATAAAGAGATCGAATCAAACCTGGCACCATGGTCTGCACACATAATAGACTTTGAAGTGAACCAGCACGCAGACTATATCGGAAAAACGTTAATGGAACTTGCCTGGCGGGAACAATACGGCATAAACATAGCTTATATAAAACGGGGAGAGAAACTGATACACGCACCGGGCCGCAATGAAAAGCTCTATCCCACCGATCATGTCGGCATTATTGCAACCGATGAGCAAATGCAGATTTTTAAACCGGTATTTGATGCCTCCCAACCTGTAGAGAAGAACGCTATATCAGTAAGCGATATAACATTGCAGAAAATTGTAGTAGACGAGTACACAAAACTTAAAGGCTTTACCATCAGGTCATCAGGCATCCGTGAAAAGACAAACGGCCTTGTAATAGGAATAGAGAGGTCGGATACACATATACTGAACCCTGACTCCAATACAGCTTTTGAATGGGATGATATTGTTTGGATAGTAGGCGACAGGAAAAAGATACAGGAGTTGACCAAACAAGCCAGGTAATTATCAAGTCCTGTACACGTTTTGATGACGGCAGATACTTATTTAAGCCGCTCATTATCCCAACTGTCAATAAAGCCGATCCTTGCGGACAATATTATGTGCTTACTCCGGCCAATCTTTTCTTAAGACAAAGGATTGGGTGCCGGATTATTCTCACCGCGTGATTTATCCTCAGGCAAAGGAACAAACTCTTTGTTATCGGTAGGCGGCAACAAAATCTTCCCTGCTTTCCAATCTGCTTTAGCTTGCTCGATTCTATCCTTCCGGGACGAAACAAAATTCCACCAGATATGCCTTTCTCCTAAAGGCTCACCTCCCAGAAGCATCAATGCTGTTTGCTCATTTGCTATAATCACCGGGTCTTCTCCTTTTGCAAACACCAGCATTTGTCCGATAGTATATGTTTTATCAGCTACGTCAATACTTCCTTTGGCCACATAAATGGCGCGCTCACTATGACCTGTCGGCAAACCAAACCGGGCGTGTTTCTCCAGCGCTACATGCAGGTAAAATAATGGTGAATGTATTTTCACATTATTGTTCAAGCCATACGCATTGCCTGCGATTAATCGCATCCACACACCGGTATCAGTAAATACCGGCAATTGCGCTTGTTTATAATTTTCGAATGATGGATTGCTTTCTTCGTCTTTTTCAGGTAGTGCCACCCATGTTTGAAGCAGTTCCAGTTTGCTACCGGATAAGAATGCAGGGTCTTCAAACCGTTCCGAATGCGAAATGCCGCTCCCTGCAGTCATCCAGTTCACTTCGCCAGGCTCAATAACCTGTTCCACACCCAGGCTGTCCCTGTGCATTACCTTGCCGTCAAACAAATAACTCACTGTTGATAGTCCAATATGCGGATGTGGCAATACATCCATTGCAGAAGGCTGTGCAGATTGAAAATTCACCGGGCCGGCATGATCCATATAGATAAACGGACCTACCATTCTGCGTTGCCGGAAGGGTAATATTCTCCGCACCTCCATGCCAGGAGTAATGGACGCTTTTCTTGCTTCGATGATAATTTCGGGCATAACCTGAATGTTTGTTGAACTTGCGGATTGATGTATCAAATACTAAGTTACCCAATTATCCCTTCCGTTGTTCAAACATAAGAGGCAACACCTAGATCAGGTTCAGTTTTGCAGCCTTGCCAATCAGTGATGCCGTATTCTTTACTTCCAGTTTCACCAGCAGATTTTTCCGGTGGGTGTTTACTGTTGCAGTGCTGATATAAAGTTTTTGTGCTATTTCGTTATTAGTCATCCCTTCAGCTATCAGTCCCAGCACTTCCTTTTCACGCCGGGAAAGAATAATGCCGGTACTGCTTTCGGTGCGGAGACTTTGAGATGCTTCATAGCTTAAGTAAGTTTTCCCTTTCATTACTGTTGTAATAGCTTCCATTAACTCCTCTCTGGTAGCATTTTTCAATACATAGCCTGAAGCGCCATTTTGCATCATTTTCTGGATATAACTTTGCTGGTTGAAAGTGCTTAAACCGACTATAAAAACATCACTGTATTTTTCTCTCACTTCACTGCATAGCTCAATGCCGCTTTTATCAGGAAGATTGATATCCATTAATATTACATCCGGCAACTGCTGTTTTAAGAAAGCAAGGCAACTGCTTGCATTGGTCGCATGCCCCATCCATTGAATGTTTTTTTCATTCTGCAGCAACGAGCGGATGCCCTCTATTACCATATAATGGTCGTCGACTATAAATACTTTTATACTCATTATGCTTTCAGTTCAATTAAAATAGAAGTGCCGGCGCCTGCAGCAGACTGCACATCCATCTTTCCTTTTAAATAATCAATGCGGCTGCGCAGATTGCTCCATCCTAATCCTTTTGTGTCATTCAGGATGGCTGTATCAAACCCCTTTCCGTCATCTTCTACAGTAATGGAGATATCCGAGTTTGTTTTGGATACCTGCACCAATGCATTCTTTGCCGCTGCATGCTTCATGATATTATTCAGCAATTCCTGTATAATACGATAAATGGTAATGGAAGTTGTTTGCTCAATAACAGCTTTTCTCAAACCGATGGATTGATAATTCACCTGTAAGGCCCCACTCTGGTTAATATCATTGCAAAAATCTCTTACGGCGGTGTCGAGCCCGAACTTTACCAAAACCTCAGGCATCATGTTATGAGCTACCCGCCGCATTTCTTTTATGGAACTATCCAGCATGTCTATGCTGCGTTCAAACCCCTGTGCATTGTCAGGCGTCATGATCAGGTTTCCTTTCATGGTGTTTAATGAATGTTTAATGCCGCTGAGCATGCCGCCAAGGCCGTCGTGCAGGTCTTTGGCAAGCCTGCTGCGCTCCTGCTCTTCACCTTTAAGTACAGCTTCAACAGCAGTGAGTTGTTTTTCTTTCTCCAGTTCCTCAATTTTAACCTGTTGCAGCTTTTGCTTGTGCTGATGATTTCTGTAGCCAAAAAATCCGATAACAATGGCAAACAGGGCAAAGGCTCCGAGTAAATAATTGAGTGTGTTTTTCTGTTTGATCTGTGCCTGCTGCAGTTTGATCTGTACTTCTTTCTTTTCTGTTTCGAATTTTTTTTCGATAACCAGCGTTTTCTCCTGTACCTCATCGCCGGCAAGCCGATTTTCTATAACGGAAGCGCTGTCTAAACATTTTTCGGCGGCAATTACATCGTGGAGGCCATATAAGATGCTGGCCAGCACTTTCATGTTTTTTACTTTTTCATGGTGCAGCTCAAGGCTGTCGGCTATAGCCAGCGCATCAGTAATATTTTTCTTCGCCTCGGTAAAATTCTTTTTCAGCAGGTAATGAAGTGCCAGGCCCCTGAGCGCTGTGCTTTCGCCGTCCGGGTCTTCCATTTGCCGGCTAAGCACCAGGGCCTTTTCGTAATAAGGCTTCATGCTGTCTGCATCGTAATGATGAAGATGGAGATTCCCAATGCCCAGCAGGCTGGCTGATTCAAGCCGTTTGTGATTCAATTGATGAGATATGGTCAATGCTTCATTGTAGCAGGTCAAAGCGGAATCAGCATAGCCGAGCGACTGATAGCTGTTAGCCGTATTCAGCAAAGCCTGACCCAACCTGTTAATATCACCAGCGGCTCTTAAGATGCGTACTGCCTCCTTACCATACCGTAAAGCCTTCTCATTCTGGTTTAGTTGCTGGTAAGCATTCTGAAGTGCATCGCCTATAGAAGCGATCATTATTTTGTCGTTCGATTGCTCAAAAAGTTTGATGGCCATTTCATAATAAAGTACAGCACTATCGTATTCATTGCTGTATTGAAATACGTTTCCCGTATTGGCCAATGATTTTGCAAGCAATAAATTGTCGCTTATTTCCGTAGACAGTTGAATGCCCTGCTTGTTGAGCAGCAGTGAACTGTCGAAATCTCCTCTCACGTTAAGCAGGTAGGTGTAGTTGGAGATAAACTTTATGATCCCGCGCTTATAGTGCAGGCGTTTGCTGAGGTCTCCCGCAAGCAGGTAATATTTACCAGCGGTTTGCAAATCGTCTACTTCATATTGATTCCCCAGCTCAATATACAATTTCACTTTGGAGCTGTCATCTTTAGCAATGCCAAGTAGTTTTACCAGGCTGTCTTTAACTACCTCTGTTTGAGCTTTTCCCAAAAGACAAATAAGGAGAAATGATAGAAGCGTTAAATGTTTTCTCATAAATGAACACAGGTAGTTCCTTCTAATATCGCAAATAAACGCATGCCGCCTCTTTTATCCCTCCCCCTTTTATAGGATTTTTTAACCCAAACAGCAAAAAATCCTCTTTTTACATGATTGCATTCCCCCAATGTACTGTTCATTTTTACACTGAAAACTACAAAGCAAAAACTAAACATGAAAAAACTATTCTTCCTTTTCCTGCTTATTGCAGGCGCAATAGCAGTAAACGCACAAATCAGAAAAGTGCCTGTTCAACCGACCCAGATACAGGTTATCAAAGCTAAAACGCTGGCAATAAGCCCTGCTGTATTGGCTACACGTAAGGTAGAATTGGGAAAGTCATCTTTTACCAACCCAAGTTTTACTAGGGCGCTGACCAATGACAACATCAATGTTACCTACAAACTCCGGCCCGTTTCCCTTTCCGACAATAGCGGCAGCTCCATGGAGGCTTCTCCTGCCAGCCCACCGGCCAACCAGCCTGCCAAACCAGGCTATACCTGCACCTATAGCAGGGAAAAGGTGACGGTGAACAGTACCGATTTTCTTAGCGTATCTTATACAGGAGAAGGCTTGTATCCCGGCGCTATTTACAAGTATGACGATTTCTATAAAGGCAATTTCAAATCTGATGTCCAGAACTGGCAGCGCAATCCCATTATTATTTCTTCTGATGCTGCACATTCCGTTACCATTAATGACCCTACTACACAACTCTCCGATGCGGTGGTCAACTTCAAAGCCATTACCCCTGCGGATCCCGGCTCCATTGTAACATCCCAATATACCTACGCAAGCAATAGCACTTCAATGATGTTGAATGCTACGGCAGGAGGCGCTTATGCAGGCTTCTCTGGCCAGGCAGGTTTCAATTTCAACAAATCGGACAGCTCCATTTATATTACCTACGATTTCAGGAAGATCTTATTTACGCTGTCTGCTTCCGTTCCCCAGAATGGCTTCTTTACTGATGCAGCGAAAGAGCAAACTCCCAACATGGTATGGCTGGGCAGCGTAAGTTACGGCGCCCGTGTTATGGCCAATGTAAAGATCAACGCTTCTCAGCTCAAAATAGGCGCCAATGCACAGTTTCAATATGGCGATCCGAAAAAAGCCGGGTTCCAGGCTGCCGCAGAGTTTAAGGATAATAATCAGAGCCTATCATGCACTGTCAATATCTATTCAGTAGGGCTTCCCGGTAACGCCACTTTGGTAGGCACTATCACTACAACGCTGGCCGACCTGGACCGCCAGATATTAAATGCCCTGAATGCCGTAACATCTCAAAGTGCCAAGCCTGTTATGTACAGCCTTTACAGTATGGCCGGAGAAAGGATTGCTGTGGAAAGTGCTACAGATTATTATATCAGCCCCCTTTGCATGCCGGCAAATGATGTGTATCACCTGGTGGATGCATCTGTTGAGGTCATAACCGGTGCAGGTGGGTTTGATGACAAACTGGAAGGTTCAGTAGCACGGATAGAATTCAGATGCTGCAACGGCGGTTCTTTCGTTGGCTACGACCAGAACAATCTGAAAATTGGCCCTAAAGATGTTACCACATTCTTCCTGAAAAAAAGCAATACCATAATATTTGAAGATCTCAGGAATGCGCGGATGGATATTATTTTCACACCTAAATATATCCTGGGCGTACCGGATGCCTGGCGTATCGTGGGCGCTACCCTTACAATGAATTTTGCGAACCAGAACGGAACTCCTTATGCCAAAAACCCGGTAAAATTAGCGATACCCGGCGTAGGCAGCGGTGTTACGCTCACAAAGGAAAAGCCAATACTGTCATGCCCCATTTTGTACAATGGTGGTTCTTCAAATGGCGGTTTTATGGCGACAAGCCCTAACCAGCATTAGAAACAAACAACCTGTAGCATTTCCATTTATAAAGGACAAAGTCAGATCTGCTGGCTTTGTCCTTTTCATTTTCTCCATGCTCTTTTCCTGGCGATATAATTTTCAGCTTCCATTTTTCTTTGGCCTGATTTCCGGGTAGATCCTGAACCTGTCAAAGAAGATAAAACTTGGTTTTGAAATTTATTTGTAATATCTGAAAACATGAGTCCCGGCTAATCCAATACCTGCTTACAAACTGATAACATACGGTCCTTCCGGATCATGTTCAATCTTCAAATGGAAATAAGCGTATTCAATCGCTGCATTATCCGGAAACAGGATCTTTCCATCAAGGCGGTCCTGAACAACGATCCGTTCTTTATTATGAACAGTAGGTGTAAAAATAAAGCGGCCGGGATTAACGGAGTAGACCATTTCTGAAATGCCACGTGCCAGCTCCTGTGATCGTGCCATGGCATTCAGTGTTGGCATATCCATGTTTTTCGCTTTCCCGTTGAGCGTTCCACTTTGATAGAGCTTGAGGTATTGTTGATATTGTGCAGCCATTTCCTTTTTCATTTTTTCCACTTTAGCGGGATTCTTTAATTCGGCTGCTTCTTCTTTAACACGTTCAGGGTCGGTGAAACAACTAAGGAATAAGCCATTTATCTGCTGCATATTGATTGCACCTGTAGGAGCGGGAAATTGCCACAGCTCTACAAACTCTTCTGCATTGAATGGATAAGCGATGACCGTATCCGGCTTATCGCTGCAGAAATCGATCCTGATAGTAGAGGCAGGAGCTTCCCAGTTTTTTGTTCCCACGTAAGGCACCTGTCCACCATTTCCCCGCATATCAGCCGATTCCAGGTCCATTTTCAATTTATTCATATAAGGCCCTACCAAAAACCATTTAAGATGGCAGGCAGTATCCGGGAAAGCCATGAACCAGTTGTCGCCGCGCAATTGAGCCAGCAGGAATCCATCATCAGAACCAGTCTTGGCAGTAATATTCATATTAACCTTGAACTGGTTAAATTTCAGCGCCTTGTTCAGGATATCCTCATAAAACCCGCTCATGCTTAGTTGCATTTGACGGTCTGTGCTGATCAACAACTCGAAGTTGAGGGCAATGGAATAATCTTCTTCCGCCATCGCTTTTTTGATCCGTTTCACATAAGCTTCAAATGCACGGCCCATATAGTTCTCAGCTATTGGTTCTCCAATGCCCATCAACTGCATTTGCCGGTCAAGTGTCAGTGCTGCCTGCAACACCGCAATAGCCTGTTCCGGCTCACCGATATACCGTTCAATCAGCAATGAAACTTTTTTCCGTAAACGCTGGATAATGAAGTCCAGCAGCTTTACTATCTCACCCTGAACATACTGGCGCCTGTTCTCACCAAGCAGGAATTCCGCCTGCCTGCTTGCGCCAAAAGCGAATATCATCATTTCCTTATCATCCTCGCCTGTTATAGCAGCGATGAACTGATCCACCTGCTTATTGTAAATATTCTTTGCCTCTGCATTGCAGGTATAGCAATAAGTAAGGTTACTGCGTGGTGGCTCAGGAATATTATAAAGATTATCATTTGCATGGTTAATACGATAATCTTCCATTTTTTTAACCGCATCGTCCCAGATATCATTCCCCGTTTCTTCATCTATATAACCACCTTTACCAGCAGATGCAATCTTAAGTGGTAAAGGCATGGCCGGCAGCGAAAACGAATTGGATAATACTTTCCGGTAAGCGCCTTCCACATCATTATAAGCTGCACGTATATTATTGCTGACAGAAGGCAAAACCGCTTTGGGCAATTTGCTGCCTAATTTGACGATCAACTCCTGTGCGCGCTTTGATGTTTTGTTCAGCTCCTCCAACATATTATCCAGTTGTTTACCTTTTCCGGCTTTGCTGGTCATTTTCACTGTACTACGGGATGGTGTATAGGTAACAGTATCCTTTGCCGGAGTGAGCAAAACATTAGGTTGGAGCTTTTTTCCGGAATACCATAACAAGTGATAGGACGTATCAATTTGGGCATGGGCGGCATACGAACCGGCTACACACAATAGTGCCATCAGGATAAGACGCATGTTAATGAATTTTCAGCGCGAATATCAGTTGAAGAAACCGCCGGGAAAATCTGCGTCGAAATGAACTGCAATATTCAGTGCCTGAATTGCAGTGCCTGGAATTAAAAACTATTTGGAGGCTACACACCTGAAACCGGTATTTTCCAGGCCGGTGTCTGGTGAAGATTTCATCCTTGATGAAACCCTGTAGCCCTTGCAATATGACCGGTTGCACATAAAGGAGCCGCCCCTGGTCACTCTTTTTGGGATCGTCGGTTCATCAGGATCGAAGCTTTCCCCGGGGCCTGAGGGGTTTACAGATAGTGTACTTGCAACGGAGGAATAATAATCCGGTTTATACCAATCTGCCACCCATTCCCATACATTACCAGCCATATCATAGAGGCCATATTTATTTGGCTGAAATGATTTGACGGGCGCCAGTCCTGGATAACCATCCCATCCCTTATCCTGGTTGGGAAAACTTCCCTGCCAGGTATTCGCCTTAGCTTTGTTAGCCTCAGGGTCTTCATTTCCCCATGGATATTTATTATCTGCCATACCTCCACGGGCTGCATATTCCCATTCAGCTTCAGTCGGAAGTCTTTTGCCTGCCCATTTTGCATACGCAGCGGCATCTTCCCAGGCAATATGTATCACCGGGAAATTCTCCTTCCCTTGTATGGAGCTATTCGGCCCGGTCGGATGCTGCCAGTTTGCACCCTTTGTCCATTGCCACCATAATGCAGCATTATTCAGAGGCACAGGATGTGAAGGAGGGGTAAATACCAATGAAGCCGGCACCAGCACATCATCCGCAGGCCTGGGCGTTCCCGGAGGCAATTGTTTTTTCAATTCTTCCCAGTCAGGTTTTCTTTCAGCTACAGTAATATAGCCTGTAGCTTTTATAAACCGGGCAAACTCCGCATTGGTCACTTCATGTTCATCCATCCAAAAGCCATCCAGTTTCACCTTGTGCCGGGGATATTCATCTTCCCGTCCTTCATCGTCAGCAGCTCCCATCATGAATTCACCGGCAGGGATGAATTTCATTCCTTCATGAGAAACGGAATCGGCCAATTGAATATTTGCAAGAGAAGTATCGTTAGCCAGTGCTATTCTTGAAGGCATGTTAGTATGACATGAAACAGTATCATTGGCAGCAACAGCAGCAGCCGTACTTTCTTTTTGCTTACATCCGTTTGACGCAAACAAAATCAACAACATGTAAAAAGCGATCTCTTTTTGTCTGTGCTTCATGCAATACTCTTTGCCTAAAGATAAAGCTTGTTTGCCAGATGACCCTTTTCAACTACTTCAGCCTCCTGATCTTTATGCTTCTGAAGGAAACCTCGCTCCCATCACCCTGCAAGAGTATCCGGCCTTTGGAAGGTAATCCCCAACTGTTCAATTTGTCAACAACACCAGAAGCAGTCGCTTTCAATGTTTATTTTTCCGGCTTTGTCTCACTCGTCGTTACATCCCATGTTCCATTCAGTGATTGGATGGGCTATCAAATACAGGAGCACCATTAATAATAACATCACTGAATGAAACGCCCTTCGCATTCCTGATCCTGATGGATTGTTTTGCTTTTGCTACTGAAACCTTTTTTAATACAACATCAGAAACAGGCATTGCTTCAAAACCTGTTATATCCACGCCATATTCTCCGGCATACTGACCACGTGTATTTTCGATAACGAAATCATGAAAACGGGTAGGATAATTCTCTTTACTTTCTGATTTATAGTCCGGCTCAAATTTTATAAGACTGTTACTAAGTGAATCAGCTACTACATTCCGAACGCGTATATGCTCAATAAAACCACCTCTGTCCAGGTTTGATTTAAAGTAGATGCCATTGCCCGCTTTCGAAATATTGATATTTTCAACAAAAACATTCCTGACACCTCCGGAGATTTCGCTTCCGATACATACAGCATTTGTTTCCGTTTCAAAAGTGCAGTTGCGGATGATCACATTTTCAGTAGGCCTGCCAACTCTCCAACCATCATTATCCCGGCCGGATTTAATAGCAATTCCGTCATCTCCGGTTTTAAAATCACAGTTTTCGATCAATATGTTTGTTGATGATTCAGGATCGCAACCATCGCTATTCGGGTTTTTACTATCCACCTTCACGCCTCTCACTGTCACATTATTGCAATAGATAGGATGGATAACCCAGAAAGTCGCATTCACCATCTTAATATCCTCGATCAGTATGTTGTTACATTCAATCGGTTCAAGGAATGCAGGGCGCAGATAATGCTCTTTACCAAAAATCCTCTCTTCAACAGGAATGCCCTTTCGCCCCATTTCCCGAATGCTCTGCTGGTCTTTTTTCTGGTTAGGCTTCCAGGTAGCAAAATTTGCAGTCCCCATTCCGTTCAGTACACCTTTTCCGGTAACCGCTATATTGTTTGCCTTATACGCGTAAATCAGAGGAGAATAATTATACACTTCAGTACCCTCCCATTTAGTGAATACGGCAGGAAGATAATCCTCAGCCACAGAGCTGAAGATCAGTTCTGCTCCTTCTGCAATATGAAGATCAACATTACTCTTCAAAATAATCGGCCCTTTAACATAAAACTTCCCGGCTGGTACGACTACCCGTCCTCCACCTTCTGCACTGCATTTAACTATCGTTTTATTAATGACGGGCCGGCTATCTTTTTTTCCATCCCCTTTTGCACCAAAACTTACAATGTTATAATCCTTGTTTTTGAACCGAGGTGGTTTAATATTTTCTTCAATCCTTTTTACCATAGCCCAATCATCCTGTGAAAAGCCATTCATCGAGGACAAACAAAAAATAAAAGCCGCTACAGATCGTAAATTCATTATTAAAGAGTGTTATTTATTTCAAATTTCTCTGGTTCGGGTCTTTTAATTGATTTTTCCAGGAAATGACCGGGCTGACAATGATGCCTTCATAACTGTAGTTCTTGAAATAACGGAATGGCGTATTCCCAACATTGGCCCAATTCTCACCAAGCGATGTCCAACGAACCGATAGCCGCATAGCTCTCATCCGATGTTACCACTTCGCCCGAAACAATGCAGCATGTTTGAACCTGGCAAACAAAAGTGATCGTTTTCGCAAGTCTATTTATAATTTCCTGATCCATACCTTTTTCCGGGCGGAATATTTACGCAATTGATTCCGGGAACGATTGCGTAGATCAATATAGCTCATTCCGCAATTTTTACGCAATCGTTTCCGAAATTCGTAAGGAACAGGTTCTGATGCTAAACAAATTTGCCCGCCATTATGAGTAATATGACGTTGAAAAAGATTGCTGAGGAGTTGAAAATATCACCTTCAACGGTATCCCGCTCGCTCCGGGACAGTCATGAGATCAGCCAGGAAACAAAAGACCGCGTGAGAGCCTTGGTTGCGAAACTCGACTTTCAACCCAATCCTCATGCGAGTAGCCTCCGGAAAAACAAAAGCAAAACGATCGCTGTAATTATTCCTGAGATTGAGAACAATTTTTTTGTTCAGGTGCTGAATGGCATAGAAGAAATAGCACAAAACAATGACTATCATGTACTTATATATATCACTCATGAGAATTACCAGCGAGAGGTAGATATCCTCCACATGTTGCGGAGCGGGAGGGTCGACGGGATTATGATCTCAGTAGCCAGCTCCACCACTAATTTTGAACATCTGACTGCCTACGTGGACCTGGGAGTTCCCCTGGTCTTTTTTGACCGGGTTTGTGAGATCATGGATGCGCCCTGTGTAACTACCGATGATATGCAGGCTGCTTTTGAAGCTACAGAACACCTGATCAAAACCGGGTGCAGCAAAATCGCTTTTCTTTCTTTGGACGGCAACCTCTCCATAAGCAGCAGACGGAGATCAGGGTATTTGGAGGCACTCAAACAATACGGATTGCTGAACAATAAAATAATTGTAGAGTGCGGTCTCGATAACGAAGTAAACCGTCAAAAGATTCGTTCCCTTTTTCAAAGAGAGGATACACCGGACGCCATTTTTACAGCTATAGAAAAATTCTCCATCACTACCTACGAGGTTTGCAAGGAGCTTAAGATAAAAATACCTGAGCAGGTAAAAATGATCAGTTTTTCCAATCTGACTGCCGCTTCTTTATTCAATCCATCCCTGTCAGCTATCATTCAGCCGGCCTACGGGATAGGACGCGAATCTGCAGACATACTATTCAGGCTTATCGACAGGAAAAAATTACTTCCTACTCAAAAGAAGGTGATCATCCCTTCACATTTGGTAATACGGGAATCAAGTCCGGTGCAACAAGCCGTTCTCTGATTGCTAGAATGTTTCATTCAGGTTCAGGAAGAACCCCTTCCGTCCATAATTGCCAAAAGCGTAGTCAAGGCACAGGTTGGTACGGGTCGATTTATTGAACAATATGCGCAGGCCCGCCCCGCCTGCCGGTTGCCAACGCTCAAATAATTTTGTACCTAATTCATCATTGGCTGTTTGTACGTTGAAGAAGGCTACTCCACTCAGGAAATTATTCTTTGTGATAGGAAAGCGGTATTCGGTTTCTGAATAAAAATATTGTGTGCCTTTAAAGTAAGTGACCGTATAACCACGTCCGCTGCGGCTTCCCGGATCTTTACCCGTACCCGGTAATTCAAGATATGGCAAAGCTCCGTTTAACAAAAAGGAACCCCAGCTCCAGAAGGCCAATACATGTGTCGGATTGCGGGCAGACAGGCTCCAGTATTTTCGGAAATCAGGCGTAACCTGTATCGCATTTTTTGTGCTTCCCATCCAGGTTTGATTGAAACGGAAACTGATATCGGCATAAATTCCTTTATAGGCCCTGTTCTGGTTATCGCGTGTAGTGTACGCAGCACTGAAGAGAAGGCCATTCGCCAGGTAGTGATCACGGTTAAATCCGTAGCGGTCGCTATAAATATTATATGGTATTGAATCGGTAACCGGATTCTTGTTTTTAATATTTCTTCTGATATCAAACGATACGCCAGCGCCGATAAAAATATTATTCCTGACCTGTTTATATACCTTCTCCCTGAAACTGTAAAATTCAGCATGCAATACATAACCTTTGCGTTGGGGATTACTTAAGATGAGATCGGTCTCACTTCCATTTGCAGCATTACCGATACCCAAACCAAAATCGGGTGTTACCGTTTTGGCAGCGATCAGGCTGCCTTGCAGATTCCATTTATTACCAGGCGTGAAAACATTATGGCTTATATAGAAATAGAGAATGCCTTTGGTAGTAACAGAAGCCGATGTTGCGGCAACAGACATAAAGGTTTTGGGGTCACGCCCCAGCACTTTTCCTGCTACAGCCTTAATCCCTATTTGCGCACCGATAGTTGGGTTTCCTGCAATATTGGGCATCATGGTTATGCTGGATCGTTTACGCCGGGGATCGGGCTTTCGTTTGGGATGAAAGATATCGTTGTACAGATCGGACAGATCGTATTGTTTGTACATGAGGGTGTCAACAGGATTGATCACCTTCAGTGTATCTGCAGCCAGGGATTTTTTCTTCAGTGTGTCAATCGGAGTGACCGTTTGAGAATCGGCAGCTCCATGAACTATCATAAGCAGGAATATCAGCCCTAAAAGCCTTCTGCCAGATGAAACTATACATCTCTTCCGGTTAAGTAAAATTTCCTGATTCAAAATATCCCTTACGCTTTAGAAAAATTAAGAGATACAAATTTCAAACCAGAACTCTGAGGATGACTGGAATAGGATTATGATTAATTTTAAGATAGATTCAACTCAGCTTATGACCCGGAGAATCAGTTTAAAATTTGCTCAATTAAAGATAATCGTCATTGCCTGGCTGATCATCGGGATAATGATCGCCTTATACGATCACCTTGTTTTGCTAACCCATACTTCACAGGGGCCGGCTCCCGGGTATTCGCTCAGCTCATCCATTATTGTCAATATGATTGCAGCACTTGTAGGTGCGCTGCTGGGTGGAAGCTTCCTGGTATTCTACATAAATGAGCGGTACCGCGACAAACCTTATGGCTACACGGTCATTGCTGTTACACTTTCTTTTATACTCATCATTATCCTGATCAGTTTTGTGCTCCGTGCTGTGGCTTATCCTGATATCCACCGGTTATTTAAAAATGGATTGGTGTGGGCGGTAGTAGTAGGCATTACACAATTGCTGCTGCAGATCAACAGCAAATTCGGGCAGGGGGTATTCTGGAACCTTGTAAAGGGAAAATATAATACACCCAAAGAAGAGAAAAGGATATTTATGTTTCTTGATCTCAATTCTTCCACATCCATTGCAGAGCAATTAGGTGATAAAAAATACCATGCTTTCCTGAGAGATTTTTATGCTGATATTACCAATCCCATCCTTGACAATAAAGGGGAGATATATCAATACGTCGGCGACGAAGTTGTAATAGCGTGGCGTTACAATGATGGGATCGAACAAAGCCAGTGTGTCCGTTGCTTTTTTGATATCAAAGATCAGATGATTGCCCTGAAAGATAAATACCTCTCCCGCTATGGCGTATGGCCATCGTTTAAAGCCGGTATGCATTGCGGTATAGTAGTGGTGGGAGAAATCGGTAATATCAAGAGAGATATTACATATTCCGGAGATGTGCTGAACACTACCTCGCGTATACAGGCATTGTGTAAAGAATTCCGGCAGGAGGTAATAGCTTCTGCAGACCTGGTGAAAGAGCTTCAACCGCTAAACAAATTTGCAACATTCAACCTGGGCACTATCAAGTTAAGGGGAAAAGAAAAACAAATGCCGCTGATAGCCCTGGGAGAAAAGAGCTAACGTTTTTTATTGTCTTAATTTCTTCAATTGATCAACGGCATTATTATTACCAGGATCCAATTGCAGTGATCTTTCATAATACTTTATAGCCAGTTCTTTATTGCCCCTGGTCATATATGCTTCTGCCAGGCTATCCCAGGCATTGCCGGATTCTGGATGATCAGCTGTGTTTTGCAGGAACACTTCAATGGCTTCGTCCACTTTTTCTCGCCTCAGCAATAGATATCCGATACTGTTAATGGAGGTTTCTGCAATTGCCTGCACAGTTCCTTTGTTCAACTGGTCTTTGTATTCCTGCAAAGCGGTCTTCGCACCTTTATCCAATATAGATTGCCACAATACCTTAGTAGCTGGATTATAACGCTCATAGTTCAGCCAGGCGAGGGCCGGCGTGGAGCCTCCGAGAGCATCTTCCATCATACCATCAGCTATGGAAAGCCCGTTGGCGCTATTGGTGAAATAAAGGAATGCATCTTTTGCTTTCAGATCTGCTTTCATAAAGCATTTGCTGTCGCCCTGATCGCCCCAGTGCCAGAAATATTTCCGGCCATTGTCTATTTCCAGTCCAACACCTAATCCCCAGTACAGCTCTGGATAGGCATCCGTACGGACCCTTATCTGTGGAGTGAACATTTGCTCCCAGGTTTTTTTCTTAAGCCCTTTTCCATTAAGCAATGCAAGAATGAATTTTCCATAATCAGCCGCCGTGGTATGTACACTGGCAGCAGCATTATATCCCTTTCCCTCCCAACGGAATGACTTCTTCCCTTCCCAGTTATGGCGGTATACATGCCTGTAAGCAAAACTATCCTGCCAGGAAAAGAAGCTGTTGGTCATTCCCAACGGCTGGAAAACGGATTTCTGAATGTATGTTTCAAAATCCATCCCGGTAAGTTTCTCCATTACTCTGGATAAATACACAAAGCCTTCTCCTGAATAGCTGAATTTTTCACCGGGAGTGAATTCGATCGGCAGTGTGGGTGAGCCTTCGCTTCGCCAATTGGGAAAACCAGCGCTATGGGTCAATACCAGTCGTGCAGTGATCAGGCGGATACGTTCGTCATCACCAATATCATAATTGTTGCCGAGATAGGTATTCAAAGGTATATCCAGGTCAAGCTTTCCCTGGTCTACCAGTTTCAATGCACCATAAGCAGTGATCACCTTGCTGAGTGAGGCGGCCTCAAAAAGGGTGTTATCATCCACCGGCACTTTTGTTTCAGCATTTGCAACACCATAACTTTTCAACCATACCTGCTTATCATTCCGGATCAGGATAGTTTGCATGCCGGGAATATCAGCATTATTCATCCAGACGGGGATATCTTTTTGCAGGTTTTCAATATTTTCTTCAACCGTTTTTCTGGCCGGTTGGGCAATAATTGTTGAAGCAATAAAAATACAGGCAAAGGGGAGAAACCGTTTCATAGAAGAGGTATTATCCGCAATATAAACCAGATTTTACATACCCGGATAATACGGAACCTGCTTTTGCTTTCCCTTAGCCATTCCGGTCATCAATTCATAACGCATCCTTTACAACGGCAAAGAATCAGATAGAAGTATTTTCTTTTATCACTCTACCGTCCTTATCAATAAATACATATACTGTCTTGATGCCTTTTTTTACTTCATACCGGTAATATTTTTCATCCTTATTGTTAACTACATAGGCTACTCCTTTTTTATCCCAATCCCTGTATTTGCTTTTGGAAAATGTATTCCTGGTTTCGGCAGGTATAGCAGATTCGGCAATCCATTTCTCTGTAAAAGACCAATCACCATCAATGCTGTAATGAGCTGTATAGGCAATACCGTCCTCTTTAAATCTGCATTTATAGTTAGTAACATCATTTGACCATTTGATATCGTTCGCATTCTTGTATTGCGATTGAAAATGGGCTTTTGCTTTATCAGGAATTTTGACCACCTGGGAATTAGTGCTGACGCACCAACTGACGCACAGGCATAATAAAAATATGAGGCGCATAATATATTGTTTTAGTGGTGAAATATTGTTGAAGAGAATGTCCAATAATGATGCCTTTTCCTAAATCTGCTGTTAACAGTATTCCGACTTCTTTTTAGGTGTTGAGTGTATAAAAAGGGTAACAGCAAAGGGCAGCGTATGCTACCCTTTGCGTGGAATGATTCAGAAAATTAAGATACCATTGAAAAGATAGTAAAGGATAAAATAAGATCACCGGTCGAATCCGTGAAACCGGCATTAGGGTGCATGAAAGAGAGAAATAACTGAATTTTGAGAAATGAAACACTCAAAATATGCGAAAATCCAGCATTAGGATATATAGGTTCGCCTTCTATAAAAGCGCTTCTGACTGAATCGAACGGGCGTTTATTCGCTGTCATTCATTCATGATGAAGAGCTTCGATCACAGCACAATCCAGCTTACGCAATAACAGATCAATTGATCCGGATGGGTAGGTGTTCTCAGGCATAGAGACTCCTATAATCCTGGATAAATTAACCGCCGTTCTTTCACCGCTGTAAATGATATTTTAACGAGAAGAGGTATAAAAAAACATTCTCCTAATACCAGAGAATGTTTTCATTTTTTGGTCGAATTCTTTCTATTAGATTCATCTTCGTTTTGCTTATTAAACGCCCTCAAAGCCCTCTGTAATTTGGTAATCGTCTTATGCAGGTCCTGCTGATGCTTCTCCAACACCTTACCAGTTTCTTTTGCTGCCGTATCAAAAAGTCGATTGGCCTTGTGAAGATGTACATTATACTCTCCCGCCTGCTCATCCAACCGCCTGATCAATTCCCAGATCGTTTCCTTCTTTCTCATATCTTCCCAAGCACAAAATCTAAGCCACTGGTTAATCAAACCGGTTCCCGGTAAAGGAACAGTCTTTAACTATGCAAGGTTATTTTCGATTCAGTTCATCCTTAGCCCTGCTGATCCATTCCCTGTTCATACTCCTTTCCTGGGAAGAAAGATGCCGGCCTTCTTCCACAATTGCATTGAACAACTGAGTAGCTTCCTGAGCCCGCCCTCCCCTTATCAGGAATAAACCATAATAATAACGCTGCTCATAATATCCAAAGCGACCAGCCATAGTCTGAAACTCCTTCTCAGCCAGTTCAGGCCGGCCGGTTTTATCCAGCGCAATAGCATAAAGTAAATGTGCCCGTGAACGCGCAAATTGAGGAGAACGGTAGATCTTCTGCGCTAATGGAATAATATCATCATACCGGCCAACGGCATTATATGCAATAATAAGCTGGCGGAGCAAATGTTCATTTTCTGTGAACACACCCGTATGGCTGCTTTCATATAATTCTATAGCTTTCTGGGTTTCGCCTTTTTGCAGGTAAGCATCTGCCAAAGCGATCCGGTTTTGAAAAGTATCGGAAAACCGCAACTGCTCTTCAAGCTTCCGCACACTGGCAGAAGGATTGAGCACAGCCCCCATTCCCGAACTCACCTGCTGCAGCTCCCTGCCCGTGAGTATCTCCGAAAAGAAATAGATCAGGCAGCCGATCACCGGCAGAAAAATGATGACCCAGATCCACTTGTTCTGATTGCCCCTGCGAATGCAATGGATCACACAGATAGCTTGCAGTATCAGGCTGATATAATAGTAGTTAGCGATAAAACTCATGGCGGTCCGGTTGGGTGGCAGATCAAAAATAATAAATCAACCATATATATGCCGCCAGGTATTTTCCCATTATTGCACAGTGTAAAAGCAGAAAACCTGTTTCCATCTGTGGAACTCATTCCCCAACATATCCTTTTATGGATCTCTTTTCCCGGTTAGCATATTGTTTGTATAACCGGTTGTATGACCTTTCAACAATTTAATAGACTTTCAGCCGTAGAACAGGAAATTGCCGTTTGGTATATTGGCGTGGCTGTAGCAGACAGGATCGAAGGGGATATCCGGTACCTGTTGTTTCAATTGGATTCGTTTTATATTGAGATCACCTACGTGATAAATCTTAATTCCATTACACGGATCCTCGCTTTTGATGATATGGAACTGCTGGAACCCTACCTGGCCAATATCCGGATAGACCTGGATTAAGGGATGATATGCTCTGCTATCTTTGCCGCAAATTCGTCCAGGCTGGCAGTGCCGGTATTACTTAAGAGAAGGACCGTCGTATTGGCTTCCAGTATATGAAACAACATGCCTTGTGCACCCATTATTCTACCCGGCCTCTTCACGATCGTATACATTTTCTTATTGATCTCATAATCTTTATAAACCCATACACCATAAGCGTATTCATCCAGGGCGGGGGTAAACATACGATCAAGAGATGCCTGCTTCAATAGCTTTAACCCGAATAATGCTGTTGTAAATTTCAGAAGATCCCCGGTTGTGGAATACATTGCTCCCGATGCATACCAGTTCTCTATGTACACAGGAAGATCGTTTACCAGGGCCTGGAGGTCATCCCGGTAAAAATAGGTATCCGCCAGCCCGGGAATGATCTGATGCTGATACAATAACCCGGAATTGGCCATGCCCAATGGCTGAAGGATAAACTCTTTTAAAGCCTCATTGTATGTTTTACCCGTTACCCTTTCAATGATCTTTCCAAGAATAATATACTCGGCATTGTTATAATTAAATACTTTACCGGGTTCTGCAACCAGCGTATCGCTGCAATGCTTCGTTAGCAGTTCATCAGTAGTATAAGGTTTCTGATAAACGCCCAGGCCATTCTTCAATGCACTTTCCATAGAAGTTATGGTATCAATATTCACCATCCCGGAGGTATGATTCAACAACTGATGAACCGTCACCTTATCAGCCGCCTCGCCTTTATAATCGGGCAAATACGTACGGATGGTCTGACCAGGATCGATCTTTCCTTTTTCCTGCAACTGCATTATCAACACCGAAGTAAATAATTTGGTGATGGAAGCGATCTTGTATTTTGTTTCATTCTTATCAGGCACCCCAAACGGGATATTGGCAAGCCCAAAACTTTTATGATAGGTCGTTCGGCCATTCTTGTGAATAAGAACGGTGCCGTTGAAATTGTTCTTTTTTGCATAATTATTTATAAATCCGTCAATAGCAGCAGTCTGTGCCATTGCGCTGCCTGCGGTAAGCAGCTGGATAAATACAAGAGCTGTAAATTTCATTGCAGATGGTTTAGATGTTCCAGGCTTATACGATCAGATAAAAAAACTGTTACAGGGCCTGCCGGAATTCTCCTGTCAATGATCCCAAACAGTAACAGTATATTAACCGGGCGTCTCATAGCCTTCCTTTATTATAATGGATTTCAGACCCGGCAACGTGGAAATATTTACACAGCCGGCCTGCCCAACCGCTTATTTCTTTAGCTCTTTTCATTATTTACCAATCAATCCCCTTCCATTACCCATGGCATGATTATTTACCTATCCATATAAAAAGACATAATGAAAACCGTTAAGCACCTCGAGAAGCAGCCCGCTCTCGATAAACTGAAAGAACTGGCCGAAGAAGCCCGGCTATGCATGTTCAATACCCGCCTCTGCGGCGCCCCTTTCAACACCCGCCCCATGGTAACCCAATCAGTGGATGATGATGGAACGATCTGGTTTTTCAGTGCAGCAGACAGCAGCTTAAATCTTGATATTGCCCGTGACGACCGGGTACAACTTATCTATTCCAACCGCTCCGCCCTTGAGTTTTTATCCATATATGGAACGGCCGAAATCGTTGTTGATCAAAGAAAAGCCCGGAAATTATGGAATGTCTATCTCACCGCCTGGTTTCAGGAAGGTCCGGAAGATCCCAATCTTACGCTCCTGAAGTTCAGACCCCTTGAAGGCTACTATTGGGATACAAAGCATAATAAAATGATCGAATCCCTGAAGATCGTTATAGGCGCCATCAAAGGGAAAGTAATGAACAACGGTCTGGAAGGGAAGTTAAGTGTGAATTGATCATACTCCTTCTACCGCTGCCTTCCTGGCGATCATCTTCTTCCCTGTCACCAACATCAGCAGGGCCAGTATGCTGCAAGCACTCATGATCATTGCCATAGGCAATATGGAACCTGCCGGTATCATGCTCACAACAATGCTTACACAAGCTCCTATCCCCATCTGAATAGCACCCATCAAAGCTGATGCACTGCCGGCTCCTTTGGTAAAAGGCGACATGGCCAGGGCAGACGAATTGGGCAGTATATATCCCAGGCAGCTTAAATAAATAAACAACAGCAACAGGATCAATGGAAGCGAAAGCCAGCCG
>DATAJQ010000311.1:0-31427 GCA_036262095.1 Chitinophagaceae bacterium
AAATGTTTTTGGTACAACTATTGAAAAATAAGAAGCCATGGCCAGAGATTATTATTCCATATTAGGGGTAGGCAAAGCAGCTTCGGCAGAGGAGATCAAAAAATCCTACCGTAAGCTGGCTGTTAAGTTCCATCCTGACAAGAATCCCGGTAATAAAGAGGCGGAAGAGAAATTTAAAGAGATCAATGATGCCTATGAAGTGTTGAGTGACCCGGAAAAAAGGAAGAAATATGACCGGTTTGGAGAAAACTGGAACCGGATGGGAGAAGGGCAGGGGAATGGAAGTTATCAATACCAGGGCTCGCCCGGCGGTGGGCAGACCTATGAGTTTGAGGGCGATCCTTCCGAATTCTTCGGACCTGGCGGTGGCGATTATTCAGACCTTTTTGAGAATTTTTTCCGCAGTTCTTCCCGTACCGGAAAAGGGAGGTCAAGGGTCCGGGATATCCGTGGCAGTATTGCCATCAGCCTGGAAGATGCTTTCAGGGGCGCTGCTAAAGTATTTGAAGTGAATGGTGAGAAAATACGCATTCAATTGAAGCCGGGAGCCTATGACGGGCTTGAAATAAAACTGGCAGGAAAAGGCGAGCCAGGTGGAAAAAATGCCAAACCCGGCGATCTTTATCTTACTATCCAGGTAATGCCGAATCCTCTATATGAGAGGGTAGGCAATGATATACGGCAGTCGCTGACGATCGATCTTTTTACGGCGGTGCTGGGAGGAGATATTCAGTTGACCACCCTGGCCGGCAACCTGAAAATAAAGATACCTGCAGGCATGCAGCATGGTAAAACTCTCCGTATCAAAGGAAAGGGCATGCCGGTATATAATCAGGCCGGCGCTGCAGGCGATCTGCTGCTCACTATGCAGGTGACCATTCCACAAAATCTTAGTCCTGAGCAAAAAGAACTGTTCCAGAAGTTGCAGCAATCCTATGCAGCCGGCAAGACCGATATGGCCTGAAATATGTAGCAATACATGGTCTAAAACCACATTATGGGATTCACACTCATACGCTATTCCGGTCAGGAATTCAGGGTCTTTCAGGAACTCGAAGACAGAGCAATAGAGAGAAATCTAACTCATTATGCCAGTTGGTTGCTTGGGAGAGGACTTCGCAGCCAGAACGAACTGGAAGAAGCACTGGGTAAGGCTATGAAAGCGCTTACTTCAGCCCGTCTCGCCTGCTACAGGCATTTCAAAAAAATATATATCAGTCAGCAGGGCCAGTTGAAACCCGACTGGCTGGTTTCTGATCTTGGTATGCGGATGATCATTATGCACACGGATGCGGAAAATCCGGCAATGGCGAGCCTGCAGGTGCAAGTGCTGTCGGATTATCGTTGACCGTTGGTCGTTGTCCGTTGACCGACAATCAACGAGAACGGATCCTTTGCTAAAAGGCGTTCATCTTATCGACCCTTGAACAACGAGCAACGGACAATGGTCAACGGGTTCTAAATGCTGACGGCAAAATCCCTCAACGCCTCATTCAGGCTTGTTTTCAAATCTGTGCTTGGTTTGCGCTGCCCGATGATCAGTGCACAGTTAACATGATATTCTCCTGCAGGGAATTTTTTAGGATAGCTGCCAGGGATCACCACGCTTCTTGCCGGCACACGGCCTTTATGCTCCACCGGCGTGCTGCCACTGACATCAATGATCTTGGTTGATTGTGTTAAAACGACATTGGCACCCAGCACGGCTTCTTTCTCCACCTTTACTCCTTCCACCACGATACAGCGGCTGCCAATAAAACAGCCATCTTCAATGATCACCGGAGAGGCCTGCAATGGTTCCAGCACACCACCAATACCCACACCACCGCTGAGGTGGACATTTTTCCCGATCTGGGCACAACTGCCTACTGTAGCCCATGTATCCACCATAGTGCCCTGGTCCACATAAGCGCCGATATTCACATAAGATGGCATCAGCACCACATTGGGGGCTATATATGCTCCATACCTTGCCACTGCATGCGGCACAGCCCTTACGCCCAGATCCTCATAACCTTTTTTCAACAACATCTTATCATAGAATTGAAAAGGCCCCACATCCCAGGTCTGCATTGGCTGAATACTGAAATACATCAGTATCGCCTGCTTTACCCACTCATTGATCTCCCAGCCTGTTTCTGTTGGCGTAGCCACCCTGTATCTCCCTTTGTCCAGATCTTCAATAAAGGAATGGATCGCTTCGCTGTACTTGTTTTCTTTGAGCAATTCACGATTGTTCCATGCTTCCTGTATCAGTTCTTTCATTCTTATGATTTTATTGACAAAAGTAAGGAATGTAGCTTTGCAATTATCCCTCCATTCACGACATTCGCATACTATGAGGATAGGTTTTGATGCCAAGCGGGCTTACCACAACAATACAGGTCTCGGCTATTACAGCCGCACATTGATCCAGTTGCTGGTTGATTATTACCCAGAGAACGAATATTTCCTTTTTAATCCCAAACCTTCCGGCAAATATGCCTTCCGGCAACCGCAGATCACCGAAATATTGCCTTCAGGTTTTCCGGCCACTTTATTCCGTTCTGCCTGGAGAAGCAATTGGGTGACAAAGGATATCAAAAAACTGGGGATAGATCTCTATCATGGCCTCAGCCATGAAATACCCGTGGGCATTGGTAAAACAGGCGCTAAATCCGTGGTCACCATCCATGATCTTATTCATGAAAGATATCCTCAACAATACAATCCCATCGATGTAAAGATTTACACCTACAAGTACAAGCATGCCTGCAAACATGCTGATAAGATCATTGCTATCAGTGAGCAGACAAAGCAGGACATCATTGATTTTTATAAGATCTCTCCGCAAAAAATAGATGTGTGCTATCAGAGTTGTTCGCCTTTATTTGGAGAAACAGTAACAGAAGAGGAAAAAAAGAAGATCGCCCATAAATATGATCTGCCGCCTCAGTTCTTTCTCTCCGTGGGCACCATCAATGAGCGGAAAAACATGCTGAACGTATGCAAAGCCATGTTTCTGCTCCGCAATGAAATGGATGTGCCTTTAGTGGTGATCGGAAGGGGAAGCGGTAAGTATTACACCAAAGTGAAGGATTTTATTTTGCAGAATGACCTGGAGAAAAAGATCATTTTCCTCTCTGAAATGCCGGCATCTAAAACAGACCGTACGTATCTGCAGACTGAAGATCTCCCCGGCATTTATCAACTGGCAACAGCTATGTTGTATCCTTCTTTCTTTGAAGGGTTTGGTGCGCCTATCATGGAGGCATTATGGAGCCGGTTGCCGGTGATCACTTCCAATGTCTCCTGCATGCCGGAAGTAGGCGGCGATGCTGCCTGGTATGTGGACCCCAACAGCGCCGAAGAGATCGCCGAAGGGATGAAAAAAATATATGCCAATCCTGAACTGGCTGCATCCATGCAGGAAAAGGGCTGGAATTATGCCCAGCGTTTCACCCCACAGAAATATGTCAGTTCCGTAATGGATGTTTATAAAAGTATATGATGGATTTCCAGCACGATCTTGAACAATGTCTGAAGGTATTGGAAGAAGGAGGCCTGATCCTTTACCCCACCGATACAATATGGGGCATCGGCTGCGATGCCACCAATAGCGCTGCTGTGCAGAAAGTGTATGCCCTGAAGCAGCGACACGATGAGAAAGCATTGATCATCCTTGTAGCAGAAGAAAGGGATGTGTTGAAATATGTGGCCGGCGCTGATCTTGCCGTCTTCGATTACCTGCAGCAAGCAAACAAGCCTACTACTGTTATATATGACGGTGCTATCGGGCTTGCTGATAATCTTACGGGAAAAGACGGCAGCATCGGCATACGCATCTGCCAGGAGCCATTTTGCCGCCATCTGATCAAGCGCTTCCGCAAACCTATTGTGTCCACTTCGGCCAATATATCCGGGGAGCCATCGCCCGGCTCGTTTGGGGCCGTTTCGTTGGCTATACAAAACGGAGTGGATTATGTGGTGCAGTACAGGCAGGATGATGTTAAGCCTGCTGTTCCTTCTTCGATTATCCGTTGGGAGAAGGGAGCGCCGGTAATAATACGCCCATAAACAAACCGCTGTTTCTTACCAATAACTCCTGAGTTTCAACACTTATCTTTGCCCTTTATGGACATCAACTGCACACCAAAAGAACTTTTCTTACTCGAAAAAATAGCTGCATCAGCCGCAAAACTTGGTGTTCCTGCCTATCTCGTTGGTGGATTCGTGAGGGATAAACTGCTCTACCGGCCTACCAAAGATGCAGATATCGTGTGTGTGGGAGATGGCATTGCACTGGCCAACGAAGTTGCACGGCAATTCGCCCCGTCACCAACAGTCAGCTTTTTTAAAACCTTTGGCACAGCACACATAAAAGTGAATCTGGGGAGCGGTAAAGAAGATGATTTTTTTGATGTGGAATTCGTGGGTGCACGTAAAGAAAGCTATCGTTTTGAATCCCGCAATCCCGAGGTGGAACCCGGTACAATTGAAGATGATCAGAACCGCCGCGATTTTACGATCAACACGCTTGCCATCAGCCTGAATAAGGGTGATTATGGCACTTTGGTAGATCCGTTTAACGGACGGCAGCACCTCGAGGAGAAACTGATCAAAACACCACTCGAGCCTGATCAGACATTCAGTGATGATCCCTTGCGGATGATGCGGGCTATCCGCTTTGCTTCGCAATTGCAATTTGTAATTGAAGAAGGAACATTGCAGTCCATTGCCCGCAATGCCAAACGCATCAGCATTATTTCACAGGAAAGGATCACGGATGAATTGAACAAAATTATTTTATCTCCCAAGCCATCAATCGGGTTTGATCTGTTGTATAAAACAGGACTGTTGCAGATCATCTTTCCGCCGATGGTGGATCTTGCGGGCGCAGAATATAAAGACGGGCATGGGCATAAGGATAATTTTTACCACACATTGCAGGTGCTGGATAATATCGCCCTTAAAACAAATGATCTCTGGCTGCGCTGGGCAGCTATTTTGCATGATATCGCCAAACCTGTTACCAAGCGTTTTGAAGAAGGCCATGGCTGGACCTTTCATGGCCACGAGGCAGTGGGAGGAAGAATGGTGCCGAAAATATTCGGCAAACTGAAATTGCCGCAAAATGAAAAGATGCGTTTGGTGCGAAAATTGGTAGAATTACACCTGCGTCCGATCAGCCTGACCAAAGAAAATATCACTGATTCGGCTATCAGGCGCTTATTATTCGATGCAGGAGAAGATTTTGAATCGCTGATGATGCTTTGCGAAGCAGATATCACTTCCAAGAACAGGCAGAAAGTGAAACGCTACCTGGAAAATTTCCAGTTGGTACGTCAGCGCTGTAAAGAAGTGGAAGAAAGCGATCATATCCGCAACTGGCAACCTCCGCTCAGCGGCGACATGATCATGAGCCTGTTTGGGTTGCCTCCATCCAAACCGGTTGGGATATTAAAAGATGCATTGAAAGATGCCATACTGGATGGTATTATTCCCAACACATATGAGGCTGCATTGGAATTTGTGACCGCAAAAGCGAAAGAAATAGGGATCAGTCAGCAATAGAGGGTAAAGCTTAAAAAACCATAAATTTGTATTATGGCTATTCTTAAATTCAGGATCTATTTTGAAGAGGATGAAAGCATCTACCGCGATGTGGCCATCCGGCATACGCAAACATTCCAGGAATTGCATGAAACGATCCTGAAAGCGTATGAATTTGACAGCAAACACAAGGCTACTTTCTTCCGCAGCAATGACCACTGGCAGCGCGGCCGGGAGATCAGCCTGGAAAAATATGACAAGGAATATAAGGCCCCTCCGCTGCTGATGCAGGAAACGTCTATCGGCTCGGAGATCAGGGACCCCAATCAGAAATTCATTTATCTCTACGATTTCAATAAGAACTGGACATTCCTGGTTGAGCTGATCAATGTGTCGAAGGAAGAAAATCCCAAGATCAGTTATCCCTCTACCGTAAGAGTGGAAGGCATTGCCCCCAGCCAATACGGCACAAAAGGCTTGCTGGGTGAAAAGTTTGCAGACGTGGAAGAGAAATACGATCTCAACTCGGTAGGTGACGGCTTTGGTGAAAAAGATGAGGACGGCGAGGACCTGAGCTTTGGAGAAGACGGACAGGGGGAAGATGAAGAAGCGTGAAAACCGTCATCATTATAGCAGGCCCCACTGCTGTTGGGAAAACAGCTATTGCAATAGACCTTGCTCTTTATTTCCAGACAGCTATCATTTCTGCAGACAGCCGGCAATGCTTCAAAGAATTATCCATTGGTGTGGCAAGGCCCTCTGAGGAAGAACTGCAGCAGGTACCCCATTATTTTATTGCTTCACACAGCATTCACGAAGAAGTGACAGCTGCCGGTTTCGAAACCTATGCTTTGCAAAAAGTGGATGAACTGTTGGCCGATCATGATGTAGTGGTGATGGCAGGCGGTACCGGGCTTTATATTAAGGCATTTTGTGAAGGATTGGATGCAGTGCCTGATGTACCCGCTGATATCAGGACCGGCATTATCCAGGCTTATGAAACACATGGTCTGCAATGGTTGCAGCAGCAATTGCAGGAAAAGGACCCTGTTTTTTATGAAAAAGGGGAAATGAAGAATCCCCAGCGCATGATGCGTGCACTGGAAGTGGTGGAGACCACAGGTCAATCTATTTTCGATTTTCGTAAAGGAGAAGCAACCATAAGGGGGTTTAATATCGTCAAGATCGGGCTGGAACTGCCCAGGGAAGAATTATACCAACGGATCAACGCGAGAGTAGATGATATGATGCAGAATGGTTTACTCGAAGAAGTGAGATCATTGCTCCCTTATCAGCATTTGAATGCATTACAAACAGTGGGATATGCGGAACTGTTTGATTACCTGGATCATCATGTTACCCTTGAAAGAGCTATTGAACTGATCAAGCAGCATACACGACGTTACGCAAAACGGCAAATGACCTGGTTCAAAAAAGATAAGGACTTCCATTGGTTTAATCCCCGACAGTTTGAGGAGATAAAGGCTTTTGCAACATCTCTATGAGTTTTAAAAGGGTAAAACAAAAGTTTCACCCTTCAAATGACGTCTTACTTATTTACCGAATACCAAACTGTGATCATGAAGTATTGTCTTTTATTTTTTTCTGCCTTCACTATATTTCAACTGAATGCCCAGATAGACAGGGAACAGCAACCCCCAAATGATGCCACCACCCTTCGCATTAATGCCAATCGCCTGTATGGAAAATTGCTTGATAAGAATACCGGCAAGCCGGTTGAAGCCGCTTCCGTACAATTGTTCGCTGCAGATTCATCCAATAAAGACAGCCTGATAACAGGTATGCTCACCAGGACCAATGGTGATTTCAATTTTGATCAATTGCCGTCATTGAAGCGTTTTCGCTTGCAGATATCAGCCATTGGCTATGCTACATGGGAGCAGATCATTACCCCGGAATATGGAAAGGGAAATGAACAGAACAAATTCAGGACAGATCTTGGGAATATCAGTCTTGAAGCAGAGGCAAAGCAACTTGGTGAAGTAGTGGTCACATCCAGCAAACCTGCACTTGAAATGGGTATCGACCGTAAAGTGTTCAATGCTTCCAAGAGCCTTGTTTCTTCAGGTGGTACGGCTATCGACCTTATGAAAAATATTCCTTCAGTGTCAGTGGATGTGGATGGCAATGTACAATTGCGGAACAGCACGCCACAAGTGTTTGTGGATGGACGGCCCACGATCTTAACGCTCGACCAGATCCCGGCAGATAATATTGAAAGGGTGGAACTGATCACCAACCCTTCTGCCAAATTTGATGCAGCGAGCTCCGGTGGTATCATCAATATCGTTTTGAAGAAAAATAAAAGGGTTGGATTGAATGGCCTGGTTACAGTTGGCGCCGGTATTCCTGATATTGCTACAGGCAATGTAAACCTTAACGTGAGGCAGGGCAAGTTCAACGTGTTCCTGAGTGGAGGATATAATCAATCAGGAGGTAAAGCAAAAGCCGAAGCAATAAGACAGAATAAGTCGAACGGCACTATCAGGGATTATTTCAATCAGTATTCAACAAACGACCGCCAGCGCCGGTTTGGTTCTCTAAGGGCAGGAGTCGATTATTTTATTGATAACCGCAATACGATCAGTCTTACCCAGCAATTCGGTACAGGTCGTTTTATGTATGAAGAGAATCAGCAACAGGAATACCTTGATGCCAACAAAGTGCTTTCCCACAATGGGAACAGGTTGGCGGAAGGACGTAATAATTTCAAACGCAACGGCACCAACCTGAATTATAAACACAGTTTCCCGGAAACAGGCCATGAGCTGACAGTAGATGTCAACTACAATTATGGCAATAGCAGCGAACGGTCTGATATCATCAATTCTTTTTCGAATCCCGATGGCAGCCCTTATCAGCCTTCTTCCCTGGTGAATAACAGCGGCCGCGGTTCTACTGACCAGGTGATCTTCCAGGCAGATTATGCCAGGCCCATTGGTGAGAACGGAAAGATCGAGGGTGGTATCCGGAGTTATCACAACCTTTTCAAGAGCCGGTTTGATGCTTATGCAATGAATAACGGGCAAGCGGAGAAACTTCCGCTCAGCAATAATTATGAATACAGGGAGATGGTGAATGCCCTGTATGGTACTTATTCAAACAAGATCGGCAAATTTTCTTACCAGGCTGGCTTACGGGCAGAATATTCACGGTTTAAGGGATTGCTGGTTGACAGTGCTTTTAAATTCGGTTATGAATACCCTTCAGCCATCAAGAATATCTGGGATGCATTATTTCCCAGCTTATTCCTTACGCGTCAATTCGGTGAAGAGGACCAGTTGCAGTTCAATTATTCCCGGAGGATCCGCCGCCCCGGCTTCTGGCAGCTCAATCCATTCATTGACATCAATGACCCCGCCAACCTGCGCCAGGGAAATCCCTTACTGAAACCGGAGTTCATCAACTCATTCGAACTGAACTATAGTCATAACTATAAATCCGGCAACTGGCTGGCAGTACTTTATTTCCGCAATAATCCTGATGATATCACAGAGTTCAGCGATACTATCTCAGTGCAGCAATATGAACAATTGAAGAATGCCGGCGTCAGCCCTAACGCCATTCTCAATACATACGTGAATGCCAGCACCACCAACCGCTACGGTGCGGAGTTCACTGTGCAGCAAAATATTGGTAAAAACTTTGACCTCACTCCTTCAGTAAACATGCAATACCGGACGGTAAAAGCCCGTGTACATGATATGGACCTGAGCAATGAAGGGTTTAACTGGGAAGCCAAGCTGACCATGAATTATAAGGTCGAAACACAGCGATCCTCACTGTTCAATGGACTTGGGTTTCAATTGCTCAATGAATACGAATCATCTGAAGTGATACCTCAGGGAAAAAGAAAGCCGCAATTCAGCATGGACTTTGCGATGCGCAAAGACTTTCTCAAAGGCAATAAAGCTACCATAACATTCAGCGTAAACGATGTATTGAACTCCCGCCGTTGGGGAACGATCTATGATACAGAAAACTTTTATCAGGACTCTTACCGGAGATGGAGTGTGAGAAGCTTCCGGCTTACTTTCAGTTACAAATTCGGCAAATCCGATTTCTCTTTATCTAACAGGAAGAGGGATAACAATGAAGGAAGGGACGATTAATTTTTTACTGCTCGGTAGAACAGGAACTTTTTAAAAGAATCCCTTCCCGTCTTCCCGCCTTACCGGTAAAATACTTACCGGTAAGGCGGGAAGACGGGAAGGGATTCTTTAATTAGTTAGATCTTGAACCCTAATGTCAGCATAATATTACTTCCTGTACCTTTTAGGTTTGCAAAGGTATTAGCCTTGTCAGGTAAACGGTAAGGAAAGTTTACGTCTTTCTGTAAAGCATGTGTATAGGTGAGGTCGATAAAAATGCCTGCATTCCTGTAGCCCAGTCCGCCGCTGAGGAACATTTTGTTTGCTTTCAGTTCGCTGTCTGCATAAGGGTTTCCATAATAAGCAAAGCCAAGCCTTGTCATGATGGTAGTGAATTTTAATTCACCGCCCACCCTGAAGTTGAAAGCATTCTTGTAGTATTCTTTCATGGTGCTGTTCACTGCATCATAATACCCTCCGTCATCATAATCCTCTGCATTTCTGAATTTGTTGGACTTGTAGGTCACGTATTCGATATCTGCGGTGATAAAGCCTTTTTGTTTTCTCACATCTTCAATTTCTCTTAATACATAAGAGCCGCTTAGCATGAACCTCCAGGGAGACACCAGTTCATATTTGTAAACTGGATTAGCTCCCCCATTGAGTGTCGTAGAGGAAACAGTTGTAGTACCTGGTGTGGAGCGGGCTCCTTCAAGATTTGCGGACATTTGTCCGTAATAAGAATCTTCCAGGCTGTACCAGGTGGGGGAGTGTATAGCCAGCCCCAGGCGGATAAACTCAGCAGGCTTGGCGATCACACCCAGTTTCAGGTTCACACCAACGCCTTTGGTTTTATTGGTTTCATTCAATTCATAGAAATCAAAATTGTTATCAGGATTGCCTGTCGCATCTTCCTCACGGAAGCGGGTCTTCTTTTCATAGCTAATGATCGGCACTCCGATAGAACCACCGATATAGAATTTGTCCCGCATATTGGCTCCATAGCCCAGTGCAATTTCAGTGATGCCTCCGCTGGTTTCGATAAACTGTGACTGGTTCACCAGGAAATCACCTCCGTTCTTCAATGCGTCCCACATTGCCATGCTGATTACGTCAGGGCCGGTATGGCCGGGCAGTTGTGCAGTATCGGCCAGGTAATTCCATACAGCCATGCGTGTGCCGAATGATACGGAATTGCTGCCGGGAATATCATCCAGGGCAAGGCCACTGCCTGCTGCTTCGGCTGCATACTGCTCTGCGCCAGAACTGAAATCATTTTGTCCTTTATAGAATATCTGGTTGTTGAAATTCGCTGTTCTTGTTACAGCCAATCCGACAGCCTGGCTGGTCCATTTACCATTTCCTTTCCACCCGGATACAAACCCTGTAGCGCCAAGATTGAAATATTTATCCTTCTCACTTGCCCTGGTACCGCGGAAAGTGGACTTATTATTCAGAAAAGAGTAACCGGGGCTTAATACAATTTCGGATGTCTTAAAGAAAGCAAGTCCCGCAGGGTTTACAAAAGTGGCCGTGATATCGCCACCCAAAGAACCCATTGCCCCGCCCACGGCATTGATACGGGCTGAACCATTCACCGGCTGCCATGAATATTTTAAAACATCTTCGGGTATCTGTGCAAAAAGTACGTTAGAAGAAGCAATGAATGCTGCAATCAATCCTATCCGTATAATCCGTGTTCTCATTCGCGCCATTCGTGCCCTTATTCCAGTCATTTGCATTATTGGAGCTATTCGCATAATTAGCGTTTTAAAGGAAACCCTTAAGTATTACACTCAATGTCTATTTCCTCCTTTCAAATAAAGTGATGCTGTTCTTATCTGCAGTAAAAATCAAACTATCCGTTCACAAGCCGCCGGTTATCTGGGAGGCCTTGTAGGCGCGCTGCTACTGCTACTGCTGCTACGTCCGCTCGAAGAAGAATTGCTGCTTGACGATGGATTATAACTGCGTGTAGGTGTAGAATTGCTCGGTGTATAACTACGGGCATTGTTGTTGCCGCTGTTTGAATTGGAGTAGTTATAATTCCGGGAACTATTATTGCTGTTGTTATAACGGGTATTGCCGCCCCTGCTATTGTTCGGGGTATAATAATAAGAACCGCCACCAACAGCATTGTTTTTGTAATTGAGACTACTGACCTGTGGAGTATTGTTCAGGTAACTCTTTGGATTAAATACCACCGCCCTGCTGGGTATCTGCTGGAAGCGGACAGGGTTCTTGATAAAAATAGGGCTGATATAATAGGGGTTGCAATAGCTGTTCCATGCCCAGTAACTGTTCCATGGACTGTACCAGTTATTGTAAGTGCCATAATAATTGTAGGCATAAGGATTATTAAAGTAATAATCATCCAGGGCCGACCAGCGGTAAGGATTGGTCAGGCGCATTCTGAGGTATCTGTCAGTATAATAATCCTGCCCCCCTCCGTAATAATAGCGGTCGTCCTGTTGTTGTGCTACAACATATTCATCCTGTGGGCGTACAGGTGAATAATATACATCATCCGGGGTCTGGCCTGTCTTATAAGCAGTAGTGCAACTGCCCAAAGTGAGGGCTGCCAAAGCCAGGAATAAAATATATACTCTCATGGCAAAAGGGTTTATTAAGTTTAAAATCGAAGTTACTACTTTTGTGCGACTTAAATCTTACGCAAACGTTTGTGTACCGAAGTTACGTTTGTCGGTGTAAAATAGTATGTGGTCGGGTGTTAAGGATAGTTTAAAGATTTTTGCAGGGTGTCAGCACCAGCAATTACGAACAATAACAACATAATAATTAGGACTATATGAGTAAAGAAATCACTTCCAGGGAGCAGGATTATTCCCAATGGTACAATGATCTGGTCATCAAAGGCAGCCTGGCAGATTATTCTGCTGTAAGGGGTTGTATGGTGATCAAGCCTTATGGATACACTTTGTGGGAAAATATGCGGGATGTGCTGGATAAGATGTTCAAAGACACTGGTCACGTGAATGCTTACTTTCCCCTCTTTGTTCCCAAAAGCCTGTTTGAGGCCGAAGAAAAGAATGCGGAAGGCTTTGCCAAGGAATGTGCGATCGTTACCCATTACAGGCTGAAAGCAGATACCAATAACAAAGGGAAGCTGATGGTTGACCCCGAAGCTAAACTGGAAGAAGAACTGGTGATCAGGCCTACCAGCGAAGCAATTATCTGGAATACTTATAAAGACTGGATACAATCCTATCGCGATCTGCCACTGCTCATCAACCAATGGGCCAATGTGGTAAGATGGGAAATGCGGACCCGTCTTTTCCTCCGCACCGCAGAGTTCCTGTGGCAGGAAGGACATACCGCCCATGCTACCCGTGAGGAAGCTGTGGAGGAAACAAAGAAAATGCTGGATGTGTATGCCGACTTTGTAGAGAACTATATGGCTTTGCCGGTAGTAAAAGGAGTGAAAACTCCCAATGAACGCTTCGCCGGTGCAGAAGATACTTATTGCATTGAAGCACTGATGCAGGATGGTAAAGCATTGCAGGCAGGCACTTCCCATTTCCTGGGACAGAATTTTGCCAGGGCATTTGATGTGAAGTTTTCCAATAAAGAAAACCAACTGGAATATGTATGGGCCACAAGCTGGGGTGTGAGCACCCGTTTGATCGGTGCCCTCGTAATGGCACATAGTGATGATGATGGGCTGGTGTTGCCTCCCAAACTGGCTCCGCTGCAAGTGGTGATCGTGCCCATCTATAAAGGAGAAGACCAGAAGAAACTGATCGATGCTAAAGCTGCAGAGATCACTTCACAACTGAAGAACCTTGGCGTGCGTGTGAAATACGATGACAGTGATAATGCAAGACCAGGCTGGAAATTTGCTGAATATGAAATGAAAGGAGTACCTGTGAGGCTGGCATTGGGTGCACGAGACCTGGAAAAGAACGTGGTGGAAATAGCACGCCGCGATACCAAAGAGAAAAAGACGATCGACCTGGACGGCATAGCCCAATATGTAGATGGCCTGTTGCTTGACATACAACATTCAATGTTCAACAAAGCCAAAGCTTACAGGGATGAACATATCACACCTGCCAATACCTGGGATGAGTTTGTAAAACTCCTGGATGAAAAAGCAGGCTTTATTTCAGCGCATTGGGATGGGACACCTGAAACTGAAGAGGCGATCAAAGAAAAAACAAAAGCGACCATCCGTTGTATACCGCTGAACAATACTGCAGAACAAGGAACATGTATCCTTACAGGTAAACCTTCAACACAGCGTGTATTGTTTGCAAGGGCATACTGATCCTGTTTTATCATTGCGCATTAATTACTACATTTAGATAACAAAATCAGGCATGATGGAGGATAAGCAATCTTTTCTGGATCTGCAGGTGGATGAGCAGGCATCCACTCAACTGACAGAAGCATCCCGCTGGGCCAAATTCCTGGGCATCGTTGTACTGATTGCGCTAGGCATTACCGTTCTCATGTTCGGAATGCTTTGGAACAAGCTTGATGAATTATTCAGCCCTTACGGAGAAATGGATGTGGAATCTATCCGCCAAACGAAGATCGGGCTTGTATTCTTTCTTGTGATCATTGTAGTGGTTTGCGGGATAATGATGAGCTTCCTGGTAAGAGGAGCTAATTCAATCAGGGCAGGTATCCGCAGGAAAGATCAGGCGCTGTTCAACATAGGCCTGGGGCAATTCAGGAATTACCTGGCCATGATGGGTGTGCTTAGTGTGCTGCTTCTTTTGTTTTCTTTAATAGGATTTTTTGTCCGGTAAATTTTTTTTATGATAGAACAGGAAAATCAATCCTCTGATCTTTTCGGCGATCTGACGATTGACCCTATGGCAAAGCAATACCTCCGTTCCATGGCAGGGTGGGCCATGGTCATTGTTGTTGTATCAGTGATCGGATATATCTTTAGCATTATCGACCTCTTCCGGGAAAAAAGACCTGCTTCTTTTAGCCGGGCCGAAGGGTTTGATATGGGCTTTACTCAAAGCTCGAGCGGAGCAGAAGTTTTTACTTCGCTTTTTTCAATCACCATTGGCCTGCTCATCAATTATTTTCTTTATCGCTTTGCCCGGCAGGCAAAAGCAGGTGTGGATGGATTGAGCCAATCTCAACTGAACAGCAGTTTTGGCAATCTCAAAGCTTATTTTATGGCTTGCTCAATTATATTGATCATTGCTTTTGTGCTGCTGCTCCTCGGTGCGATGGTATTGGGAACACGCACAGCGATGCAATAGAAAAAAGCTCAGTTATTTTACCGAGAGGTAATTATAATCCTTCAGCAGTACATCCAGGAAGGCAAATGCATCAAGATCTGAGTTGATCTGCAAATGATTCTTGATCTTATCTGCCGCAGCTATGGCCATGGAGTAGTCATTTTTCTTCCGCGCTGTTTCCAGAATGCTTTTGATCGCATTAATATCACGGTCGCTTAACTGCATGATAGCAGGGAACGAAGGCGTATAAGTGTCTTCCACTTCCTGGAAAATGGTCTCTTCTATACTGGCTTTGGAATGGATGCGGATCAGGATGGTCTTTGCCAGGATATCACCAATGCGTTGTCCTTTTTTGGATGAAACAACAAGCACGATATCCGTTACCAGGAATGCCAGCGCTGCCAGCAAAAGAAAGCCTGTTTCCACACTTCCCGCCATTCCCCTGGTAGACAGTATAAAAAGTATGGCAAGTATCCACAGGTCAGACACACGCAGCAGCCATCTGATCAGGAACTGGCTGACGCTCGGCCTTCCTCCGTTCTCATTTACCACACGTATACCCATGATCTTTTTACCAATGCTTTGCCCGTTCATGGTTATTTCAAGCACTACATGGTAAACCATCACTGGCAATATCAGCAACATGCCGATCGCACTCAGATCATACATGGAATCATCATCGGTGAAATCATAGTTTTCCGTGATGGCACGCATGATCTTGGTGGCAATGAACAGGTAAACGATCTCCATGAGCACATCAATCAGGAGGGAAAACAACCGCTTGTAAAACTCGGGTATCTCAAATTCAACTTCGATATTAAAACTGGTAGGTACTTTGATCAGGGCCATCTGCAGCGGCGGATTTGTTCGGGAAGTAAGGTAGTGATTTTTCCGGTATTCATCTGGCGCATAATTCGTTGACCGTTGACCGAATGGCCGATGGCCGATAGCTGTTAACACGAAAGGTTGGCCTGTAGTTCCTGATGGGGAGAACCCGGATCTTAGCGAACTATAGTAGCGAGTCTACTAAACCTGGTCCGGGGTGGCAACTGAAGTGGAACTACTGACCCGGCTTACGTGATAGCGACCATTCGGTCAACGGACAACGAACAACGGTCAACGCCCAATAACCACCCTTAACAACTATTGCAACCCAAACCACTTCCTTCTTTCCAAAAAAATGGTATTTTACAAGCCAAACAACACTATTTCTTGAGAGAAGCCCTATTTATAAAGAAAAGCCGGGACCGGTGGTTGAAAAACCAGCACAATCCTCCGGCTGATGCAGATGAAATGGCGAAGGAGTTTACGCAACTGGTAGATGACCTGGCTTATGCCAAAACTTTTTATCCCACCAGTAAAGTTACCCGTTATATCAACAGCCAGGCTTCCAGGATCTATCTCAGCATTTATAAGAACCGTAAGGAAGAAAGCAACCGGCTGATCACTTTCTGGAAATATGATCTGCCGCTTACCATCCGCAAGCATCACCGCACGATACTGTTTTCTTTTATTGTCTTCATCGTTTTTTTCGGGATCGGTTTTTTTGTATCGAAACAGGACGAAGGAGTAGCGCGGAGTTTTTTTGGCGACGGGTACGTTGATAAAACGCTGGACAATATCGATAAGGGAAATCCCTTTGGTATTTATGAATCAGGCAACCCGATACTCAGTTGGCTCAACCTGATGATCCATAATATCCGTGTTTCACTTATGATGTTCGCCGCCGGCATTTTCGCCGGCATTCCCAGTCTTTATATGCTGGCACAAAACGCTGCCATGGTCGGTATTTTTGATCAGTTCTTTGCATCAAAGGGGCTGGGTATTCAGTTTTTCCTGGTTGTATTTGTACACGGCACGCTTGAACTGACCGCCCTGATCATTGCCGGCGCTGCCGGGCTTATATTGGGAAAAAGCTTTTTATTTCCGGGAACAGTGAAAAGATTGAGCTCTTTTAAACAAGGCGCCAAAGATGGCGTTAAAATAATGATCGGTTTAATGCCGGTATTCGGCCTCGCCGCTTTTTTTGAAGGCGTGATCACAAGATTATACAACGATATATCCATATTCACCACCATCATCACCTCCTTATCTGTTGTTTTTGTTATATGGTATTTTGTCATTTACCCGATACAACTGGGAAGAAAAAGGAAAGTCGATTTGTTGGAGGAAGATGTGTAACCCATACAACAGATGCGCTGCAATAACAGGAATATACTGCCCTTGAAAATAAGCAACTGGATCATCCTGCTGTTTTTCCTGCCTTTGTTTACACAGGCGCAGCAGGACAGTGCCCGTTTGCTCAGCACAGACCTTGACAGCGCGAGGATGGTGGAAACTCCTCCGGCACAGGAAGAATATACAGACGAAGAAGCTGAAGCAGGCGGAGAGAAAGAAGAAACAAGAGCGTTCCTCCCCATCTGGCCAGGGCAGAGCGATTCCATACAGGTACGCCATCTCGACCCGGCTGCAAAAAAAGCACAACAGGAAGATGATGCATTCTGGTATGCCAACCGGTCATTCAAAAAAGAGAAAAAACAAAAGGAAGGCGAGAGGGAGCCACTGATCTTGCACCCGGCTTTTCAAACATTATCCTGGATCGTAGTAGTGGCAGGGTTCATTACCTTCATTATTATTTTTCTGTCCAACAGCAATGCGGGCATTTTCCGTAAAAACCGGTACATAGGTGAAATAGAGGATAGCGAAACGGATATGGACGATATTTTCGCTATCAATTACCAGTTGGAACTGGATAAAGCTGCGGCATCGGGCAATTATCGCGTTGGTGTACGATTGCTCTACCTGCGGTTGCTGCGCAACCTGGCCGACAGGAATATTATTAGCTACACACAGGACCGGACCAACTTTGATTATCTGGCACAATTGCAGCCGACAGGCTATTATGCCGATTTTTTCAGGCTCACGCGCCACTATGAATATAGCTGGTATGGTCAGTTTCCCCTGGAACAGGATAAGTTCATAATTATTCGTAAAGAGTTTGAAAGCTTTGATAAAAGACTGTATTGATCATTGAAGAAGAGTATACCATATTTACTGCTTGGGCTGATTGTAGCCGCTATCATTTTCCTGTTTGTTACAGGCAACAATACTTCTAACCGGGTTTTGGATGAAAGGCTTACTTTCCGCAAGAGAGATAAGATCCCTTATGGCACTTTTGTAGCGTATGAAAACTTAAAGCATATCTTTCCCAAAGCGTCTGTGAGCTCAGACAAACGGATGCCTGGTGATTGGGATTCGCTTTCTCTTTACGGCAAGCGCCAGGCTCTGCTGATCGTTTCTCCTTTCTTCAATGCAGAAGATGAAGAAATGAAAAGCCTGCTTGAATTTATCAAGAGGGGTAATGACGTTTTCGTCAGCACAATGAAAGTTTCTTACCCGGTGGAAAAAATGGTCAAATGCGATATCTATTACCCTGTAGATTTTAACGGAGAAATAAAGATAAATGAAAAGGATTCTTTAAGAGTGGCACTGGATATACCCGTGTCCCGGAAGCCTCAATGGTTTGCTTACCCAGGTAAGAAATATGATTTCAGGTTTTATGAATATGATACGCTGACAACGACCGTGCTTGGCTACGATGGAGGAAGTGATCCTAATTTTATAAAACTGAGTGCAGGCAAAGGGCATTTCTTCCTGCATCTTGCGCCGATGGCCTTCACCAATTATTTTTTATTGTATAAAAATAATATGGAGTATTATGAGAAAGCCCTGTCGGTGATCTCACCTAATACAACTAAAGTGGTGTGGGATGAGTACTTTCTTGCGAAAGGACGGGAGAATAACCAGGAAAAGAAATCCAGTTGGTTGAGTGTATTCCTTCGTTATCCAGGCCTTCGTTGGGGATTGATCACGGCTTTACTGGCCCTGCTCATCTATGTGTTGCTGGAAATGCGAAGAAAACAACGCCCCATTCCTGTGATCAACAAACCGAAAAATGATTCACTCGATTTTGTAAAGACCATAGGCCGCTTATATCATGATAAAGGTGATCATACCAATCTGTGCCGCAAAATGGCGGCTTATTTCCTGGAGCATGTGAGAACGCGTTATAAACTGCCTACTTCGGAACTGAATGATGAATTTATTCAGAACCTGCGGTTTAAAACAGGAATGGAAGAAGAACCCATCAGGGAAATTGTTTCGTTTATCAACCACCTGAATGTAGCAGGTGTTGCAACTGACAAGGAACTGGTATTATTTCATAAACAACTGGAATCGTTTTATAAAATAGCATAAGCATGGAAGAAGAATTGTTTCAGCAACGCACTGATCTGACGGCACTCAATGAAGCCGTTATGTCGATCAGGAGCGAGATCAAAAAAATCATCGTGGGGCAGGATGAAATGGTAAAGCTGATCATTGCCGCTTTACTGGCCGAAGGCCATATACTGATCGAAGGCGTGCCGGGTGTTGCCAAAACGCTGACGGCAAAACTCGTGGCCCGCAGTCTGGATACAGGTTTCGCCCGTATCCAATTCACTCCGGACCTTATGCCTTCCGATGTATTGGGTACACCTGTATTCAATCCTAAAGAGGCTGTGTTTGAATTCAAGAAAGGCCCTGTTTTCAGTAATATCGTGCTGGTGGATGAGATCAACCGCGCACCGGCCAAAACGCAATCGGCCCTGCTGGAAGTAATGGAAGAAAGACAGGCTTCCGTGGATGGCAGAACTTATCCCATGGCCACTCCCTTTATGGTGCTTGCCACTCAAAACCCGGTGGAGCAGGAGGGGACCTACCGTCTTCCTGAAGCTCAACTCGACCGTTTTCTTTTCAAGATCATGGTGCCCTATCCCAATGAAGGAGAGGAACTGGAAATCCTTACACGGTTCCATCAACTGGGCAATACGCGGGTAGATGAGTTGGTGAAGCCTGTGCTGAATGGTGAACAGATCGCCAACCTTCGCACACAGATCAGGAATATCCTGATAGAAGAAAAATTATTGCAATTCATTGCGCGGCTGGTGCACCAGACCCGTAATCATAAGTCTATTTATCTAGGAGCCTCACCCCGTGCTTCACTGGCTATCATGAATGCTGCCAAAGCGATCGCCGCCATGCAGGGGCGTGATTTTGTGACGCCTGAGGATATACTGGAAGTAGCCCCACCGGTATTGCGTCATCGCATCATTCTTGCTCCGGATAAAGAAATGGAAGGAGTAACCGAAGATGAAGTGATAAAGCAGATCATACAGGTACAGGATGTGCCAAGATAGCCGGGAGCCGGTCCTGAGTGGGAGTCTTTAACCGACAGCCAGGAGCCTGAGGCTGAGAGTTGTAGTTGCCGGTAGTAATGCAAAAAAATATTGGGTTTGATCAAATCATTTTACTTTAACAATCTTGTCTACTATATCGCCGGTCTTGCATCGGTGGTCTTTGTGATGAGCTATTTCCAACCTGCTTTGTTCAGGATAGGAGGGCTGGTGCTTTTATTGCTGATCATTGTGGTGGTGATAGATGCTTTGCTGGTGTATGGAAAAAGGGATGGGATTGTGGCAGAGCGGCTGACAACTGACCGGTTCAGTATAGGTGATGAGAATAAGGTGATATTAAGCATCCGTAATAACTATTCTTTTCCGGCAGGCCTGGGTGTAATTGATGAGTTGCCTGATCAGTTCCAGGAGCGGAACTGGCGAAGAAAACTGAAGATCGCCGGGCAATCAACTGATGAGATCGTTTACTATCTGCGGCCTACTACGCGTGGTGAATATGTGTTTCATGATATAAATGTGTTTGTGACGGCACCACTGAAACTGGTGAAAGGTAAATATGTTTTCTCTGCTGAGCAAGCGGTTAAAGTATATCCTTCCTATATCCAGATGCGGCGTTATCATTTGCTGGCAGTGGCCAATCGCTTGCAGGAACTGGGGGTCCGCCGTATGCGCCAGTTGGGGCATAGCATGGAGTTTGAACAGATCAAGGAGTATGTACGGGGTGATGATTACCGCACCATCAACTGGAAAGCCACTGCGCGCAAAGAGGCCCTGATGGTGAATAATTATACAGATGAGCGCAGCCAGCAGATCTATTGTATGATCAATAAGGGAAGGGTGATGAAAATGCCTTTTAGCGGAATGACGCTACTTGATCATGCCATCAATGCTTCACTGGTCTTATCCAATGTGGCACTGGTGAGGCAGGATAAAGCAGGACTGATCACGTTTGCAGAAAACCTGGATTCTTTTGTACAGGCCGATAAAAAGCCCACACAGATGAACCAGGTACTGGAAACATTGTACAAGCAACAAACCCGTTTCCTTGAGCCGGATTTTGAGAAACTGTTTTCCGTTATCCGCACCCGTATCACCAACCGCAGTTTGCTGGTGCTGTTCACCAATTTTGAATCGATGGAGAGCCTGGAGCGAGAACTGCCTGCTCTTCGCAAGATTGCGCGTTATCACCTGCTGCTGGTCGTATTTTTTGAGAATACTGAATTGCAGGCGCTGACCGAACAAAAAGTAACTACGCTTGAAGATATCTATATCAAAACCATTGCAGAGAAATTTGCTTTTGAAAAAAGATTGATGGTAAAAGAACTTCAGAAGAATGGTATCCTGTCGGTGCTGTCATCGCCCGAAAATTTAACCGTGAATACGATCAATAAATACCTGGAGCTAAAAACAAGAATGTCTATATAGCAGCTTACTCCTTCTCTTTATCTTTGCCGCATGAACAGTTTCGCCGAAGGCCGTGTCCTTCTTATCAATAAACCCCTTCGCTGGACATCATTTGATGCAGTAAGAAAGATCCGCAACCTCATAAAGATCAAAAAAGTAGGGCATGCAGGAACGCTTGACCCGTTGGCCACCGGCCTGCTGATCGTGTGCACTGGCAAATTCACCAAGAAGATCAATGAATATATGGCGAAGGAAAAAGAATATACCGGTTCTTTTACCCTCGGCGCCACTACGCCAACCTATGATCTGGAAAGCGAGCCTGGTAATTTCCAATCGCTGGAAGGCATTACGGAAGAAAAGATCAAAGCGGCCACTTCTTCTTTTATGGGTGAGATCATGCAGGTGCCACCTGCGCATTCTGCTATCAAGATAGATGGAAAAAGAGTGTATGAACTGGCAAGAAAAGGAGTGGAGGTAAAGATTGATCCACGCAAGGTAACGATACATGAATTTGAGATCACGGCGATAGAGTTGCCTGTTGTTCATTTCAGAGTGGTATGTTCCACCGGCACTTATATCCGCAGCCTGGCCAATGATTTTGGTGCAGCGCTTGGTTGTGGCGCTTACCTGAGCAGCCTATGCCGTACGCGTATCGGTGAATTTACTTTAGATAAGGCCATTACGCCTGCTGAACTGGAAGAAGAGATCAAACGCGAAGCATCGCCTCATTAAAAGATAAAGGGATAGCCAATGCCCAGTTGGAACTGATCGCCCTTGGAGAATTTATACCCAAACCATTTGTTTTGTATTGCTGCATCGGCAGGGGCCGGGCTGGGATCTTTCACTTTATACGCATAGTCAAACCGGATTACCAGGAAGTTGAAATCAACGCGCAGGCCCACTCCGGAACCCACGGCGAGGTCCTTCCAAAGACGGTCGATCTTAAACACTTCTTCTGACGGCCTGTTGGGCGCCGATTTCATATACCATACATTCCCGATATCAGTGAATACAGCGCCGTTCACTTTCACGCCAAACGGTGTTCCAAGCGGGAAGCGATACTCGATATTGCCTTCCAATTGTATATCGCCATAGCGGTCGGGTGTGCTGCCCACGCCATTGAATTCCTTAATGCTGGAGCCAGGTCCAAGCCGCCGCAACGACCATGCACGCATGCTGTTGGGGCCGCCTGCAAAATATTCTTTGAAGAAAGGAAGATTATGCCGCTTGGCAGTGTCGCGTGTGGAATTGAACTCATAACCGGCACCCGCAAAGAAACGGAAGGCCAGGGCCGATTTCGGGAAGCGCATCAGGTAGGCAAACTCTGCATCCAGTTTCAGGAAGCGGTAAAGCTGTTTGTCAAGAAAGGAATTGCGGATCATACCCGTAAGCAACCCGGATTCTTCCACGTTCACACGGAGCACATTCAAGCGGTTGGTGGTGCCTCCGCTTAATGTAAAGCTTCCGATCACGGAAGAGATAAAACCATCGGTAAAAACATTTCGCAGCGATGGGTTGTATTTGATCAATGTATCGAGGCTGTCTCTTCTTATAAGGGAAGAATATTCGATATTAGGCAGCTTAACGGCGATCAGCATTTTCCTTCTCTGGAATTCATATCCCCATGAGCCGTTCAATGTGGTAAGATTATATAGCCAGCGCCTTTCTGTATTAGCCGCTTTAAAATTTAATACAGTTTTGAAATTATCTTTCAGGTTTTCCGGTATAAAACCAAAATTCGGAATGGCCCTTGGCATATAGATCGAGTGGCTGAAACCGATCTGTTGTGTCTGGATAAACTGGCCGAGACTGCTTGCATTGCCCAATTCAATACCAAAGCGCAGGTTGCTGTTGGCTATATTAGCTGCTTTAGCGAAGTTCTTATTCTGCAAACCGACATTCACACCAATGCCAAGGATGTTCCCGGAAAATGCATTCTGATTAATGCTTCCTTCGAGATTGGTATCGAATAAATACTTTTTGGCAGGGGTAAGGCGGATCACAAAATCGATCGTATCCTGTCCTTTTCGCGGCAGTTGGTCAATGCTGACAGCACGCCAGGTGCCAAGTGAGTTCAACCGGTTGATCGTGCGCAGATATCTCCGGAAGCGGTAAACACTGTCGCCCGGCAAATAAATATTCTGCGGGAATATTTTGGGCTTGAAACGGCCATAATGCTGGATTATCTTTATTCCTTTTTTGCCATCTTTTCCTCCTACTTCCACGATAGACGGCTTTAGCCCGACCGTGTCGGTTGTGAAATCCGGATATACGGTCACATTGCCGATATAATACTTCACCAGCTTGGTACTGTCTACACTTTTCAACCGTATTTCAAGATTGGCAGTGGGATTATTGCGGCGTTCCTGCAATTTCTGAAGCAATTCCAATTGCTCAAAAGGATCGAGTGTGGGTTGAAGCAATGCCACATCCAGCGTATCCCAGATACCTACCAGTTCATCACGGCTGAAACGGAAATAACCGGTATTGCGATATAGTTCAGTCAGCCGGTCAAACTCAGCCGAGATAGGGGATTTGGCAAACGGATCTCCTTTCTTGATAATAGCCTGCGGTTTTGTTGAATCGGTCAGAAACTGAAGATCAGTATGACGCAGATTATAAGTGATGGAATCCAGTTTTACCTGCTTGCCGGGTCTTACAAAAAAATCAACAGTGGTTTTGTACTGGTCAGGTTTCTCAAATTTAACACTGCTTGTATAATAGATCGAATCGTTGAAATAGCCAAGTGAACTCAGCAGTGCGCGCATGAACACAATAGAGTTATCTGCATTGATGCTGTCGTACACCGGTGGTTGTCTCATAGTGCTCCAGAGCAGCTTGTCCAGTTTTCTTGCACGCATACTGTCATCCAGTTGGCCTTCAAGGCCCGTGATCAGGCTTTGTTTTTCCGCCTTTGAAAAATTGCCTATTAAGTTGATATTTGTTTTATAAACGAAAGGCTTTCCGGGCTGATATTTTTTTACGACAGTACAGGAAGCAAAAAACGCAAGGACGAATCCGGTAAGAATTACTTTCAGAAGGTTGATATGGGTGGTAGGCTTACCGGATAACATAATTAAAATCAAGCGACAATGCTGGGTAAATCGAAGATCAAATATATTCAAAGTTTAGGCCAGAAAAAACACAGGGATGATGAACGGCTTTTTATCGCAGAAGGCCCCAAAATCGTGGCTGAAATGCTGGAAACCGTTCCGGGTTCTGTCGGCCAGGTATATGCATTATCGTCCTGGATCAGGGAAAATGAAGGGCGGTATGATGCTTCCCTGATCACAGAGGTGAGCGAGGACGAATTATCTAAAATTTCACAGTTGCATACGCCCAACCAGGTGCTGGCCGTGATCAGGCAATTTCCATCATCCGTTGCGCCTCCTGTAAAAGGCGGCATTATCCTGGCGCTCGATACCATACAGGACCCGGGCAATCTGGGTACCATTATCCGCATAGCCGATTGGTTCGGGATCACCCATATCGTATGCAGCCATGAATGTGCAGATCAATACAATCCCAAAGTAGTGCAGTCGACCATGGGCAGTATAGCCCGGGTGCAATTGCATTATACAGACCTGCCTGCATGGCTGGCCACGCAGAAGGAAACAAGGATTTATGCTGCAGCCCTTGAAGGGCAGGACATTACTAAAATGAAAACGCTTTCCGAAGGCATTATCGTTATTGGCAATGAATCGAAAGGGATCAGTGTTCCTGTGATGGAACAGGTGAATGTCCGGATCACTATTCCGCAAAAAGGAAAGGCTGAATCATTGAATGCTGCTGTGGCGGCGGGAATAATTGTGTCGCACCTGGTTTAGCTGAACCGTATCGCTTTCACAGGTTGTATCCTTCTCACCAGTATCGTTGGGATCATCAGCACCAGGAAGCAGATCAGTAATGTGCCAATGCATACAGCAGCCACCTGCCACCAGACGATCTTTACAGCAGCCTGGCTGAGATAATAAGCTTCTTCTTCCAGTTTGATAAAGCCTGTAGCCTGCTGAAGATAAAGGAACCCGAGGGCGAATGCAGTGCCGAAAACAATACCGGTGATGGTAATAAAAAGTGAGTGGCGGAGAAAGATCTGCTGCACTGTCCAATTGGTAGCGCCAAGGGCTTTCAGCACACCAATCATCCGCACTCTTTCCAGCACCAGGATGATAAGGCAGGTGACAAGATTGATCAATGCCACGCTGATCATCAACCCAAGCAATACATTTCTGTTTTTATTCTGGATATAAAGCCAGTCGAAGATATTGGGCGAAATATCCCGGGCAGTTTTTGTGTCCCAGGTAAGTGGGAATATGTCCATGTTATAAATGTCGGCAGACATCACATCCATCTTATTGTAATCTTTCAGGAAGATCTCGTAACCTCCCACTTCTGTGCTGCTCCAGTCGTTAAGCCGCTGTATCAGTTTTATATCTCCGATGGCAAAGGTTTTATCGTATTCTTCAATGCCGGTTTTATAAATGCCGGATACCGTCAGCCTGTCGGGACGGTAAGAGCCGTCGGGACGGATAAAGTAGATAAGAATACGATCATTCAATGATAGTTTCAACTGTTTGGCCGTATAGGCAGAGATCATGATCTCGCGGCTATAACTGCTGTCGTTGAAGCGGAGTGGGCGCCCGGAAAGGATGAACTGGCGGAAATGACTGAAATCGTAGGTGCTGTCGACCCCTTTTACCAAAACCCCTTCAATATCTTCCCGTGTTTTCAGGGTTGCATATTTGGTGGCAAAAGGATGAATGCTTTGCACTTCGCTATACCGGCGTATGGCTTCAACAAGCGTATCATTTCTTTCAATGGGGGTTTCTTCTGCGATCAGTGCTTTAAAGGGCTGTTTTTCCTGTATGCGGAGATGGCCCAGGAAACTGAATACTTTCTGGCTTACCTGCTCCTGGAAGCCATTGACAAATGCCAGCGTAATGATCATCACGGCAACGCTGATAATGGTGGCGGCGATGGAAAGCCGGATGATGAACCGGGAAAAGGACCGCTGCTGGTTAAATGCTATACGGTTTGCTATAAAGCCTGCAACCCTCAAATTATTTTGTTTGTCTTTGTTACGAACAAAAATAAGGGTAAAAACAGTTTATGGCTTTTTTTGCCCGAATTTTACCCTATTCAATGTTCCGTTAAAAAATTGCCGATGAATAAGATCCTCAGCCCGGTTTTTTTGTTCCTGTTTTTTACAGCAGCCGCCCAGTTGCCTGATCATGTTTACCAACCGTCTATTCAGGCTGTAAAGCTTTTTAAATACGGCAATCAGTTGGCTTATCCCATACTTACATTGAATGGAGGTGATCAACTGGAACTGCATTTTGACGACCTGGATGCTGATGTGAAAAGCCTTTATTATACTTTCCAACTTTGCAATGCAGACTGGACACCTTCCCAACTCCAGTCATTTGATTATATCCGTGGCTTTCAGTCAACCCGTATCACTACCTATCGCAATTCATCCATTGCACTCACCCGTTATACGCATTACCAGGCCACGGTGCCCGACAGGAGTTCGGTTCCCACCCGTTCAGGCAATTATCTGCTGAAAGTGTTCCGCAATAATGATACATCCGACCTGTTTTTTACAAAGCGTTTTCTTGTAGTGGACAATAAGGTATCCATAGCAGCGCAGATGAAGCAACCATTTAATTCAGCTTATTTCCTCACTGATCAGCGTGTAATGGTGTCGGTGAATACAGCGAATGCGCGCATCAATACCACATCGCCGCAGGATCTGAAAATAGTAGTGCTGCAAAATAATATCTGGCCTACGGCTGCGCTTGTTGACAAGCCTACTATTTACCGCGGAAATTATTATGAATACAACGATGATGCCACCACTTTCCAGGCCGGCCGTGAATGGCGATGGATCGACCTGAGCAGCTTGCGGTTGATGACTGACAGGATGCAGCGGTTGCAGGATGACAGTATAAAAGACCGGACAGATGTGTATATAAGACCGGATATTGAACGGCGGCAGCAGGTGTATATCTATTACAAAGACATCAACGGGCAGTACACATTGGAAAACAGGGATGGCTATAATCCTTACTGGCAAAGCGATTATGCCTATGTACATTTTACGTTTGTGCCGCCAGGCAATAAACCGTATCCCGGCAAGGATGTATATGTATTTGGAGAGCTCACTAATTATCTTCCCAATGAAGAATCAAAAATGATCTTTAATGAAACGATGGGGATTTATGAGCGAACGCTTTTTCTGAAACAGGGATATTACAATTATGAGTATATCACACTGGATGCAGGGAAAAGGAATGGCAGCCGCTTTCCGATGGATAATACCGAAGGAAATTTTACTAATACGGAGAACAATTACACCGTGCTGGTTTATTTCAGGCCGTTTGGCGGACGAGCCGATGAATTGATCGGGATGGCACAGCTTAATTCTTTTATTGGACTTTGATGGGAGTACGAAAGGTTTAAAAGTCCAATCTTAGCCCCTTAAACTTTCAAACTTTACCACGATAGCTTTTTTATTTTAACCTCTTACCGTTATCTTTGCGGCCGGCAGGTCTTACACGACCAGCTCCTGCTGAACCTCCCCAGGGCCGGAAGGCAGCAAGGATAAGTGGTTGTAGCGGTGCGATGTGAGGAGCCTGCCTTTTTTCTTTTTTTAAATTAGCTGATTACCAGCTAAATATAGTATCTTCAAAAATTTTCCGGCCAGAGGCGTTAAATTGCAGACGCATTTCAAGACCGATACTTAACAACTTAAATCAATACGATGAAATTCTTTATAGATACGGGCAACCTCGCTCAAATCAAGGAAGCGAACGAATTAGGTATACTCGACGGCGTAACCACCAATCCTTCACTGATGGCGAAAGAAGGCATCAAAGGACAGGAAGCCATTTTCAACCATTATAAAACCATTTGTGAAATGGTGGATGGGGATATCAGTGCAGAAGTTATTTCCACTGAATTCAACAGCATCATTGAAGAAGGTAAAAAGCTGGCAGCTATCCACCCTAATATTGTGGTGAAAGTACCCATGATCAAAGATGGCGTGAAAGCGATCAAATGGTTTACCGATAATGGTATCCGTACCAACTGCACCCTGGTATTTTCTGCAGGACAGGCTATACTGGCTGCTAAAGCAGGCGCTACCTATGTGTCTCCTTTTATCGGCCGCATTGACGACAGCACCTGGGACGGTGTTGACCTGATCGCGCAGATCTCCAATATTTATTCTATCCAGGGATTTAAAACAGAGATCCTTGCCGCCTCTATCCGCAGCGCACTGCATATCGTTAAATGCGCAGAAGCTGGTGCAGATGTATGCACCTGCCCGCTCGATTCCATACTGGGCCTGCTGAAACATCCGCTTACGGATATCGGCCTGGCAAAGTTCCTGGAAGATGCAAAGAAAACAGCTTAATTGAATTAAGGCCAGGTAAAACCGGCAACTTTATAAAAAAGCCTTCCATACCGGAAGGCTTTTGTTTTATTGGATCAATGACGTCTTTTTCGCTGATTGGTGTTCCGCAATATCTCCTCTTTAGTAGGCAGATTGGGGTCCGGGTTCTTTTTGATCCAGATGGTAGTTTCCTTCCATATAGCAGGATTGGCTTTCAGCACAGCTTTCACCTTCACTTTTTCTACAGCACATTCTGCAGGAAGAATAAGCTCATTGCCATTGAATGTATAATCGGAGGAAGAGAAAGTGATCTCCTTTGCTGTCAGTGGCTGCCAGCGGCCATCGGATAACTTGCCGTCCACATTGATATAATTATGCGTTCCTTTTTTCAGGCTGTCTGTGTACAGGTGAAAATAGATGCTGTCAACCTGCTGGGCTTTTAGGCCGGCAGTTGCAGAAACAAGGACAAGAATAAGTAGCGGTCTGATCATAACCCGGGTTTATGATGCTATGACGGTGATGATAAGGTAAAGGTACGACAGGAGCGGGGCTTAACTTAATTTTAAGAGGGGCTCTCTTAATCAAAGACGTATTTCCCCCATTCATTCCATTTTGCTTTCAGCGACCTGACAGGCTGCCGTGCGATATAAACCGGGATATTGTTCTCTTCTTCAATGGCATAAGGATGAGTGATCATCCGGACCAACCGGAAGTCCTTATAAGTCCTTTCCATCACGTCTTCCTCAATGCCAATGCTGATGCAGATGGATTCGTCTGTTTTGGGCGGCCCCCACAGCCAAAAACTGCCGTGTGAGCATACCGGGTAAGGAAGAGCATATTTCCTGCCCAGTACCTGTACTGCGCCTGCTTCTCCATAGTTTTCGGCCCAGATAAAACAACGGGACCGTTCTTCCGGTGATAAAGCCCGGTAAACACTGTCTACAAGCTTTACCTGTTCTTCCCAGCCAAACATATCAGCATAATCGCCAGTGAGCTCTACTCTTCCATCTGCCTCCGGCTTTTTGTGTTTGTAGTGTATATAAGTCTCTATGGGCAAAACCGGGATGGCATCGGGAATGAACGGAAGAACGGGTAGTATCAGTACCACAACTGTTACATAATTCCATACAGGTTTTCGTAAGAACATTTTCTCCAGTTTCACAGCGCCTGCTGCAAACAACACGGGATAAGCTGCAAAGAAATAATAGGCTTTTGAATGCAAAGCCCACATCGTAATAAAGATCAGGATCACTGCAATAGCGATACTGCGGTATTGCTTTAATTGAGCATCAGTAAGCATTCCATAAATACCGATCAGGCTTACAGCCAGTGTAAAAGGAAGTTTTAATTGTTCCCTGCCAAATGCAAAAGGAGCGAGCTTCGCTTCTTCCAGTTCCCCCAATTTGCTGACATGTTTCAGAATAGGGTAATCATGCTGGTGTTGCCAGATAATATTTGGCAGGAATATAAGGAGGGCAATGCCTCCGGAGATATACAACCATTTTTCTTTGAAAAGGCGTGCGCGCTGATAAAATAACAGTCCTGCCAGTATACCCGCTATCCAGATCACCATCGTATACTTATTCATCATACCTAACCCCGCTACTATTCCCAATAACAACAGGTATTTGTGTGATTGGGTATTGATATAGCGGATAAGATAATAGAAGCCCAGTGTCCAGTATAACTGATCAAAAGCTACGGGCTGAAAGAGCAGGTGATTGCGAAAAAACGGCAGGAATGCCAATATGCAAATGCCTGCCAGCAAAACCGATCTTTTTTTGCCACCCATTTCTTCTGCCATCCTGCAGCACAGTATTAAAATAGCCAGTCCTGCCAGCGCTGGAAAAAGCCGGATGCCCAAAAGGTTGGTATCAAATAAAATATGCGCAATGCGGCTGACAAATGCAATAAAAGGAGGAAATTCCATATACCCCCAATCAAGATGATCCCCTGCGGAGAGATGCAAAAGCTCATCACGGTGAAAACCATAATTGCCGTTGCCAATAAGGTGTATGATTAATTTAATAAGGCATAAGATGGAAATAAGAAGCCAATGCTTTTTCATGTACAGGTGCTGAGGTTCTAATATACAAGAATAAATGAATATTGAATAGCCAGCATAAAAAAGGCCGACTATATGATAGTCGGCCTGCGGAAGATCAGGCGGCCCTGTCAGTTCAGGTTATCCGCTGAAAATGTATCTTAAAAAGCTTTAGGGTCACTTGTTTTTTCGTTGCTCTTCGGCGCATTCTTCACATATTTCTCCAGCCAGCTGAATTGCTCATTCAGCATGTGCAGGATGTTCTCACGGCCGGCATAGCCATGGCTTTCATAGGGAAGGCTCACAAATTTTACTACACCACCATGCCCTTTGATAGCGTTGAACATCCTTTCGCTCTGGATAGGATAGGTGCCGGTATTATTATCCGCATCACCATGGATCAGCAGCAAAGGTGTTTTTATTTTATCAGCATAGCTGAATGGGCTCATGGTATTGTAAAGATCAGGCGCCTGCCAGTAA
>DATAJQ010000312.1:0-3574 GCA_036262095.1 Chitinophagaceae bacterium
GTTCCATCTACAATCGGCGGTCTGACCTGTGATTCGTATCTGAGTAATGACATATTAAATCGCTTTTAGCTTTACCCTTCGCGGAGGTGAGCTTTTTATTTGTATGTTGTCAAACTTTTCTTCTATCCTGTTGTTCTAATCTCAGTCACCTTATTTCAGCAACTGCTTTCCCTTCCTTATGCGGGCAATCGCCGGCAAGTTCACTATTCCAATAAGTCAAGATCTACATGTTGAAAAGAAGTCCGGATTTTCCGGCCTGCTTTCACAGGCCGTATCCTGTTTATGTCTTTAACTTCTTTGCTTCTGATTAATGATGAGCTGGTTCAGCATGTTCTCCTGCTGCTGCCGGTCTTGCTGCTTCATGTTCAGCACCGTGCTCTGCTGCTCCGTGTTCACCATGTGTTACGATCTCTTCTGTGTTCCTTACTTTAGACAGATAAGTTACATTAGGCAGCACGTGCAGTTGCTCCAGCACCTGGAACATCCTCTTCGGATTGTCATTGCGAACCTTGTTTATCTGGCTGTCTTTATCATGCACGTTACCGAATATGATCGCATCACCTGCACAAGCCTGCTGGCAAGCTGTTTTTGCTTCACCATCCAGCAGAGGACGTCCTTCTTTCTTTGCTTGCAGTTTAGCAGCTTGTGTACGTTGAATACAGAAGCTACATTTTTCCATCACACCTCTTGAACGAACTGTTACATCAGGGTTCAATACCATTCTTGTCAGTTCATCATTCATCTGGTGAACTACAGGGTCCAGTTTACCCACCAGTTTTTGGTCCTGGTTGTTAGGGAAGCTGTCTGCCCCGGTGTAGTCGGCCCAGTTGAAACGGCGAACTTTGAAAGGACAGTTGTTAGCGCAATATCTTGTACCGATACAACGGTTATAAGCCATTTGGTTGATGCCTTCGCTGCTATGGTTGGTAGCGGCTACAGGGCAAACATTCTCACAAGGTGCGTTATCACAATGCTGACACATCATTGGCTGGAATACCACGCCTTTCAGATCATCAGGATTGTTTTCATCGCTTACAAAGTAGCGGTCGATACGCAACCAGTGCATATCATGGAAACGCAGCACTTCGCTCTTTCCTACCACCGGCACGTTATTCTCTGTATGGCAGGCCACCACGCAGGCGCCACAACCATAGCAGGCATTCATGTCGATGTTCATTCCCCACTTGATGCCGGGCATATCATGCACTCCATAAAGCGTTGCGTCTTTACGGAAGTCATTATTTGCTTTGGCATATTTATCCAGCAGGTCCTGACGGAAATCAGTGATCTCGTTAGGATTTGCGATAAAAGAAGCGAGGGTTGTTTCCCTTACCACTTCCACGCGGCCTTCGTAAGAGTTGTGAATCTGTGTTTGGGCGATCTTTTCTTTTCTGCCGGCACTTGTGATATCAGCAAAAGTTGAATAAGTGATAGTAGAACCGTTGAAGCTGGCAAGGTTGTAAACGTTTTTACCAACGCCTGCTGCTGTTTTACCCAAACCTTCATTTCTTCCATAACCAACTGCGATAGCGATAGTGTTGGCATTCATACCAGGAATAACCAGGATGGGCAATTCCAGTTCTTTTTGGCCGGCTACTGCAATTTTGATAACGGGTTTGGAAGGATAGTATTCGTAATTGTTGTTCTCTCTTTCGTTGTTTTTGTTTGCCAGATCAAGACCGAGCATTTCTTTCGCCATGCTCATGGAGATCAGCGCATAGTTGTCCCATGTAGCTTTGGAGATAGGATCAGGCAGCTCCTGCAACCAGGGGTTGTAAGCACCGGTACCTGTACCGATAGAAACTTTCTGGTAAAGCACAACCTCATATTTACCACTGCCTTTCTTAGCAGAAGCAATACCGGAAACCGCTGTAGAAACTGCTCCGCCATTGTAAGCGCCGGCACCGGGGGCAGATGCCTGCTCAATGACACCATCCTGTAATGCTTTTTCAAACGCTTCTTCGGAACCCAGTTTGCCGGTCCAGTAGTTGCGGAAGTATGTTTCGTAACTGGTATTGTTGCCAGCCCATTTCAGCAAAGAAGTTTGGTATGGGCGGGTTTTGAATAAAGGATAGATAGTGGGTTGCAGAAAACTTACCACGCCGCTCTTTGGTTCTGCATCGCCCCAGCTTTCGAGATAATTGTGGTTGGGAACGATATATCCGCAGAGCTCAGTTGTTTCATCCAGTTTTTCACCGAAGGAAACACTCAGTTTTACCTTTTTCAGAGCTGCTTTGAATTTCTCTGCATCAGGGAAATGGTAAGCAGGGTTAGCGCCATACACCAGTAAAGCACCTACCTGGCCGGCTTCCATTTGAGCTACCAGGTCAACGAGGTCTTTATCAATACCTGCGCGGTAATTGGAAGTAGAAGCCCATGAAATGGTAGTGCCATAAGCACCCACCGCATTATTGATCGCGTTAACGAGGATCTGAACATTTACATCGTTGCTTCCGGAAACAACCAGTGAAGCGCCGGTATTGGATTTAAGGGCAGCAACCACTTTGGCAATACCTGCTTTCAGTTTGGCGTCTGCAATAGCAGGAGCGGCAACGGAACCATCCAGCCCTGCAAGAATAGCCTGTGCAACCAATCCTGTTTCAGAAGGGCGGTGAGTGAAACGCTCATCCGCGCTGGCACCGGTAGTGCTCAGGTAGCCTTCAAACTGGAAGTGTTTGCTCATTTCAGGTTTCTTCTCATCGATTTTTCTTCCTTTACCATACCCCACTGCATTTTCAACAGGGTTGAGCCAGCTGCCGAGGAAATCGGCGTCAAGGCTTACGATCACTTTGGCTGCGCCAAAATCGTAGGAAGGAATTTTTCTTCCGAAACCACTCGCTTCATTGGCGAGCAGCATGCCGCTGTAGGAAACAGCATCAGCCTGTATGTGACGGCTGCCGGGATATTTTGCTAAGAATTCAGTGATGATCTGTTTGGTAGTAGGAGATACAACAGTGCTGGTAAGGAGCACGATGCCTGAAGCACCGGCTAACCCTTCAGCAATTGCTTTATCAACAAACTCGTACGTGGTTTCTTCAAACTTCTCGCCTACTTTTCTTTTTGGATGGGTAGTGCGGTACATATCGTACAGGTCCAGTACGGAAGCCTGTGCGCGGGCTGAAGTGCCGCCGCGGGTGAGTGAAGCGAGTGTATTTCCTTCGATCTTGATAGGACGGCCATCTCTTACTTTAGCCACAACAGGGATCACATCTCCATCCTGCACATAAGTGGTGGCGTAGTACTTGGCGTCGCCGGGAATGATGTTCTCGGGTTTGTTGGCGAAGGGAATTGCTTTTCTTACGGGCACTTTACAACTGGCGGCCAGTGTGGCAGCAGCCGTGCTGAAACCCAGGTATTTCAGAAAATCCCTGCGGGGAGCTTTGGCATCTGCCAATCCCTTGTCATCAAAACCTTCAAAAGGCAGCTCTTCCTGAAATTCATCCTGCACTTTCTTCTGAAAATTTTCCGGGTCATTGACCTGTCCGAAACCTTGCCAGTACTTATTTTGGCTCATATTTATCTGAGTTAGCAGCCAGCGTTTATTTATGGTAGCGCCGACTGTTTTGTTGAAATT
>DATAJQ010000313.1:0-4807 GCA_036262095.1 Chitinophagaceae bacterium
TTCAAAACTGCTAACCTGTGTGTCGAATTTTTCTATCAACCTTTGTTTGATATGCTCGTTGGTCAATGCCATAAAGTCGAAAATTAAAAGCCAAAAGCATTGCTTCTGACCTTTGCTTGCTTATTGTATTCCGTAACTTTCTAGTAAAGCTTTATATCCCTCACTGTTTCTTCTCCGGAGGCTTTCTTTTCCTACCAATTGCTGGATGCGTATAACACCGTCAAGGATTGCTTCCGGACGGGGAGGGCAACCGGGAACGTAAACGTCAACCGGCACTACCTGGTCTATTCCCTGCAACACACTATATGTATCGAATACGCCGCCGCTGGAAGCACAAGCTCCTACAGCCATTACCCAGCGGGGTTCTGCCATTTGCAGGTATACCTGTTTCACCACAGGTCCCATTTTTTTGGAAATGGTACCCATTACCATCAGAAGGTCACACTGGCGGGGGGAAAATCCCACACGTTCGCTGCCGAAGCGGGCGAGATCATAGTGAGCTCCCATCGTAGCCATGAATTCAATACCGCAGCAGGAAGTGGCAAAAGGCAGGGGCCAAATAGAGTTTTTTCTTGCCAGGCCGATAACGCTATTGAGCGTTGTAGCGAAAAATCCCTCGCCCTGATGACCTTCAGGCATTTCAGCCATACTGATATCCTCGACGAGCTTTTTTTCTTTAATATTATATGATACTGGACGTGACATATTAAAATACTAATTACGCGAATGATACAATAAACACAAACACAGTGGCACTTTTTAGCCGCGAATTACACGAATTGCGAATGCTGCCAACACGAATGCCTTTCATACTTCTACAACAACCCTGCCCCGGTGCCTGTTCTGCAAAGTTAGACTGCTTTTTAGAAGATCAGTCTTCCCATTTCAAAGCACCTTTTTTAATAATATAAGTGAATCCGCAAAGGAAAAACCCTACAAACATCAGTACTGCCCAGAAACCGCTCCATCCCAATTCTTTGAAGTTGACGGCGTAAGGATAGAAGAAGATCACTTCTACATCAAAAAGAACGAATAAGATTGCTGTGAGAAAATATTTGATGGCCATTGGCTGACGGGCATCGCCGTGCGTTTCGATACCACTGGCAAAATTTTGCAATTTGTCACTTGTTTTCCTCTTTGGCCCTAGCAGGTGGGTTACTATCATCAGCAATACGACCAGACCTACGGCAAAAACAACCTGTAATGCTACTGGCAAATAGGAACCCGCATCAGAAGCGGAAGGATTAATCTGGAGGAGATGGATCATAATTTTTAAGCCTAATGGCAAAAATAAGGTAGCAACATCAATTATCCTACTAGAATAATATTCGGGGATGGGTGGTTTGGGATTTGTTGATCGATGGCTGATGTTCGATGTTCGATGGCCGATATCAAAATTGTTACCCATTACCTGAAACAGGAAGAATAAATTGTGTTGTTGGTTTTTCGGCCATCGGCCATCGATACTACGCACAAAAAAGCCCCTTTCGAAAAAGGGGCCTCTCTTATCAAGATTACATTTGTGTTAAACATTCGTACTCTCTCGCTTCCCGGAATCCGTCTTTCCAGAGGAACCTGTTTTGGGTTGGTTATTGGAGCTTCTTGGGCCACCGCCGGGCTGGCTGGCAGATTTCTCCAATTGCTTTTGGATGTTTTTCAGGCTTTCATTGTTTGGATCCAGCACCAGCATTTTTTTCACATATTCCATTGCTTTTGCTCCGTCTTTTGCCACGTTAGCATAATATTCCACCAGGAAGCCTGCAGCACTCAGATATTGCTTTTTGTATTTCGCTGTATCTTTTTCTGCAAATTCCATCAGCTTCATAGCATCAGGGACTGCAATGCTGTCTTTCTTGGTTGAATCAATGATACGGGCATTATTGAATTTCCATTCCCATCCATACACTTCGTCAGGGTATTTTTCTGAGAACTTGGTAAATGCTTCATACGATTTCAGGTTAGCTCCGCCGAAATAGTAAGCACGGCCTACGTCAAACATTTCGTTGATAGTAGGTTTGGGCTTCAGATCAACCAGCATGGAGGCGAGGTCGCCTTCTTTTTCACGCAGGTAGGCTTTGGATTTGTCAGCAGCGGCTTTAGCTCTGAAATATTCAACGCCTTTTTTCAGCAACTCGATCTTATTATCAAGCACTGTATCTGCAGCCACACCTTGCACGTAAATGGCGAACAGTGAATCTTCCATACCGGGAACTGTAGAATAGATATCTGCTTTCAGCCTGAAGTCATTTGCATTCAGGTCTTCCGGTTTTGCTTTGGCAAACAGGTCATCGATATACTGCTTACCTGCAGCAGTATCTTTTTTCTGCACATAGCTGTCTGCGATCAACCTGTAAACGATAGGTTTGGTTTTAGCACCTGCTTGCGCGATCAGGTTTTTAGCTCCGGCAATTGCCTGGTCAAAATCTTTTTTGGCCCACAGCGTTTGCACACGCAGGTAATCGTTTTGCGGATCAGGATCGGTTGTTTCAATGTATTTCTTGGCATATGTTTCAGCCGCATTGAAATCCCTTTTTCCTAATTTATAATAATACAGGTCATAGTATGCAGGTGCAAAACGGGAATCTTTATTGATCGCATCATTCAGGTATTGCTCATACAGGTCCCAGTTGCGTTGCGAGTTGAACAACTGTGCCAGGCGATAATAAGGCGCTGCGAAGTTGGGATTCACTTCATTGGCCTTTTTATAATTCTCGAAAGCTTTACCACCGCCTTCACCGGGTCTTGCTTTACGGTAAGCATTACCCAGGTTAAGGAAGATCTCTGCATTTTTCGGATCACGAAGAGCAGCAGCTTCCAGTTTTTCTATGGCATAATTGATATCGCCTTTCTTTTCTTTGTCTGTGTAAGTATCAGTGATCGCACGGCCCACTGCATTCAGGATAACGGGATCGTCACCTTTTTTGCCGCGTGTCATTGTAATGGCAGCTTCAAAGCGCTGACGGGCTTCGCTGATTTTATTCTCGATCAGGTCAACCTGGCCTCTTCCCACAATCACTAACGGAGCATTCGCACTAGCCAGCAATGCTTTGTCGTATACATCTTTGGCAGCGGGCACATTATCGGCCTCGATAAAGGTTTGGCCCAGCCAGTAAACGGCATCAATATTATTTGGATTTGCAGCAACCAATTTCTCAAATGTTGATTGCGCACTCTTGAAACGTTCCGCATAAAGATCATTAATGCCCTCTTGCAGAGACTGGCCTACCGCCACACCACCGAATGCCAGCAATGCCGTCACCAAAAATGTGATTGAAATTTTCTTCATGTTACTTTTCACTTTTTTAAGAGTTGTAAATATAACTACTTTGTTCATTTCCTGAGTTGTACGGGCCGGAGAATAAATTTTTTTTGAGTCGGTACCAGGTAAGCTCTCCGGAAAATTAACTGACCGATATTTCCACTCATAAAATTTGCAAATCCATTTCCCAGTCCGTTGTGCTTTTCTTTCAGGATATATACCAAATCACGTACCATAGGGTAACGTCTCATATAAATATTTAGCTGCACAGGCAAAACATAACTGCCAGGAACATCTGTACTCTCTAACTGCGCTATTTTGACCTTCTTAAGAAAGCTCAATTGATCCGCATCATCCTTATTCCCGATCCAGCTTACGCCGATAAATCCTACTGCATCCGGATGGCTGGCCACATAATTGATCACATCCTGACTGGTAGTAGCCGCCATTGCTTTCGGTGTCAAAGAATCATTGTGCAATACTGAATCGACGATAAACCGAACCGTGCTGGTTGCCTGGACACCATCAAAGACCGGGATTAAATTTTTCTTAAATTTCCCTGTCAGCACTGCTCTCAACTCATCCATAGTGAACAATGAATCAGGTGCATCCGGATGAACTATTACTGCGATCGCATCCCTGGCTACAACAGCCTGGGTTGGTCCCACTTTAATGGAATCGACCATCAATTTTTCTTCAGAAATACTGGCTTTACGTGTTGCAATAATCATCCTCACACTGTCGGTCAACAGATCTTGCAGACAGGCTGCTTCGGGTTTGTATTGCACAGCAATCGTTGTTCCCGGGTTATTGGATTCATATACCTGTATCTGTGCATCAATGATAGGTTTAAACGATTCATCCGCACTGATCAGAATTCTTCCCCTGCTTTCTGTGTCTGGCAACTGCGCTTTTTGTTTTTCATACGACTGGCAACCCGCCATCATCATCAAAAAACCGGAAACACCTGCCAGCCAGATCCTAAAGCCGCTGCTTCTATACCCTTTCATTTAAAATAATTTTTCTTATATCCCCGGTATATCCGCCAGCTCCCATATATGATACAAACACCACCGAATACTTTGTCCCATATATCCGGCGGAAATTGTTCGTTGAAGGAAATATTAAAATAATTCCGGAAAAAAAGGAATAACCCCAGTATCGCTATCAACACTCCAATACCGTAATCCAGTATTGAGCGCATGGAAGATACCTGTTTTTTTCTCTTCTTTTCATATTCTTCAAGCATGTCAATCATTTTGAGAACGGGCAAATTATCGAATTTTTACTTTTCTTCCCGGATAAAATTGAGATGCAACAAAAGGGTAAAATCCATAACAGTTGTTAGCTTAAAATTTGATGGCCAATGGCTGTTAACACGCAAGTCTGAGCCAGTAGTTCCTTTTCCATTGTCACCCCGGCCCTGGTTCAGTAAGCATTCAGGTTTAAAGAATATAAGAGCCGGGGTCTCCCCGCGCTGCACTTGCTTCAAACCTGTAAGATATTATTGCCTGGAAAATACTGCAGATGAGGGGAGACCCCGGATCT
>DATAJQ010000314.1:0-7069 GCA_036262095.1 Chitinophagaceae bacterium
CACTGATGGATTTTGCAGCAGGTGGCGTTCTGAAATTTGTTTATAACCAATTATTTAGTTAATGGAAGCGACTACGACTAATACAGATAATGCGCAGCAGCAGGAGACGAAGTGGTTTGTGCTTCGAGTCGTGAGCGGAAAGGAGAGAAAGGTAAAAGAATACCTGGACAAGGAAATTTCACGTGGTGGCTGGAGCGAAGTGGTAAAGCAAGTATTCCTGCCGGTTGAAAAAGTGTACAAAGTAGCCAATGGAAAAAAAGTAATGCGCGAGCGTAACTATTATCCCGGCTATGTAATGATAGAAGTGATCGACGGAAAATTGAATGACGATCTCCGCGATACCATCAAAAACACCAATAGCGTTATTCATTTCCTCGGAAAGGATAATCCTATTGCCCTCCGCAAAGCTGAAGTGAATAAAATGCTGGGCAAAATGGATGAAATGGCTGAAGCCGGCGGCGTAAGCATGAGCGAGCCGTTCATCGTTGGTGAAACGATCAAGATCATTGAAGGACCCTTCAACGATTTCAATGGAGTGATCGAAGAAGTAAATGATGAAAAGAAAAAACTGAAAGTTACAGTGAAAATATTCGGTCGTTCTACACCTGTTGAGCTTAATTACATGCAGGTTGAGAAGATCAGTTGAGAAAAAACACAGTAACCGTTCAATTTTAACGAACCAAAGCCATTCCTTAATCGGGATGGCTTTTATATTTACCACCTAATAATTCAAAAATAAGAAGTAAAAAAAACCTTGACATAAAGAGGCTTCCGGCTATTACGAAGGGTATTTTGACTTTTGAATTTTGAATTCGCATGAAAATGACTGCAAAATTTAAATTCATTCTGCTTTATTTCTTAAGCTGGGTCATCTTTTTTGACCTGATGCGGCTGGTGTTTTTCCTTTACCATTTCGGTAAAACCAAACACCTGCCTTTCCGTACCATACTCGGAAGCTTTTGCTATGGAACAAAGATGGACCTGGCAGTAGCAGCCTATATTACTGCACCCATTTGCCTGTTCGTATTGTTAAGCCTTTGGATACGCTTTTTCAAACGGTTGCCGGTGTATAAAATATATACCATCGTTGTGCTGCTGCTTATATCGGTAATATGTCTTGCTGACCTTGAAATATACTCTTCCTGGGGAGTAAGACTGGATACAACGCCGCTTCGCTTTGTGGTAACACCTAAAGAAGCTTATGCTTCCATCAGTCATATACCCCTGTTCTTTGTCGGACTGATATTTCTTGCAGCCTACATACTTTTCTATTTCTGCTTTGTATTTATACTGAAACGGATATTCTTCCAGGAACAGCATCATTTTAAAATGCAAACAGCAGCATTGTTATTGCTTTTCACCGGAGCCCTGATCATTCCTATGAGAGGCGGCTTGCAGCAGACCCCGCTGAATCAAAGCAGCGTGTATTTCTCTACACACAATTATGCCAACCAATCGGCGGTAAACCCTGTATGGAATCTTTTGCATAGCGCCATGAGCAAGGGGAATTCAGGCCATAATCCCTATGATTACTTACCGGAAGAAAGAACAAAGATCATTACAGACAGTCTTTACCATTCAGGCCTTCTGCTCGATTCTGTAATAAGAAAAACAGATGTTCCTGTGAACGTCCTGGTTGTTGTATGGGAAAGTTTTACAGAAAAAGCCCTGCATGTTTCCATAAAAGGCAAAGAAGTGACCCCTCGCTTCAACCAACTGAAGAAGGAAGGAATATTCTTTGCCAATAACTACGCAAGCGGCGACCGCACTTATAAAGGGCTGCCGGCTATTTTCAGCGGATATCCTGCAATGCCGAACACGACGATCATTCACTCGCCCGGTAAATCCATTAAACTGGAAGTATTGTCCAACCTGTTCAGGCAAAAAGGATACGCGACGCCTTTCTTTTATGGAGGTGAGCCCGAATTTGCCAATATCAAAGCCTATCTCCTGCAGGGCGGATTTGACCCCATCATCGGGAAGAATGATTTTGATAAAAAGGACATGAATTCCAAATGGGGTGCTCATGATGGTGTGGTGATGAAGCGCGTGTTGCAGGACCTCGATAAGGAAACCAAACCTTTTTTTGCAGCATGGCTTACCCTTACCAGCCATGAACCATTTGAAACGCCGGTGCCAACCATATTCAATGGTATGGACACCAAGACCAAGTTCCTGAACTCATTACATTATACCGACCAGGTGATAGGGGAGTTTATCGACTCCTGCCGCCAGCAACCCTGGTGGGAAAACACGATCGTGATCATTACAGGTGATCATGGGCATATACTGCCCGACACAGACCACCGGGCCGATGATTTCCGCACACCCCAGTTATGGCTGGGGGGAGCGCTGAACCGGACAGGGATTACGATAGGCAAGCCGGTGTCCCAACTGGATATCGCGGCGACTTTATCTGCACAGTTCGGGCTTGACAGGACGAAATTCCCGTTCAGCAAAAATGTGTTTGATCCTGAGACAAAGCCCTGGGCTTTCTTCACTTACAATGATGCTTTTGGCTTTATAGATACCACCGGGCGCCTGGTGTTTGATAATATAGGCCGAAGGCCGATAGAGCGGGAGGGAACTTCCGGTGCACGGCAGGTGGAGGCAGGCAAGGCTTTGATGCAGACGGTGTATGGGGACTTTATCAAAAAATAGGGCGATTTACTTCAAAAAATCCCTTTAAACTCCTACCTTTGCAGCCCCAAAGAGTTCTTTATAGTTCCGCCGAAGCTTACCGCTTACATTAAAATTACAGCGGTTGAAAAGCAAAGGTGGGCAAGGATATTGGGAGACCAAGTATCTGCCAGACAGAGAAAGGTCGCTAACACCAAAAAGTATAAAAATGGCAAAAGAAATCTCAGGCTTTGTAAAGCTGCAGTGCAAGGGTGGCCAGGCCAACCCGGCACCTCCGATCGGTCCGGCATTGGGTTCCAAAGGTGTGAACATCATGGAATTCTGCAAACAATTCAATGCCCGTACCCAAGACAAAATGGGAAAAGTTCTTCCCGTATTAATTACCGTTTATTCTGACAAGAGTTTTGAGTTTATCATTAAAACTCCTCCGGCAGCTATTCAGTTGATGGAAGCCGCTAAAATTCAGAAAGGTTCCAAAGAAAGTAACCGTGCAAAAGTAGGCAAGGTAACCTGGGCTCAGGTTGAGGCTATTGCGAAAGACAAAATGCCTGATCTGAACTGCTTTACCGTAGAAAGCGCCATGAAAATGGTTGCTGGTACTGCCCGCAGCATGGGGTTAAACGTGGATGGTAAAGCTCCGTGGGAAAACTAAATTACTTGTCCGCCGTAGCTTTAGCGTAGGCGGATTGAACCAAACCCTCCTTCGCCTTTGGCTACGGCGGGTGCAAAACGAATTACAATGGCATTCATCAGTAAAAAAAGAAAAGTTGCCAATACCAAGGTAGACGGCAATAAACAATATTCCTTAAAAGAGGCATCTGCACTGGTAAAACAAATTACTACCTGCAAATTCGATGCTTCAGTTGACCTGCACGTTCGCCTGGGTGTTGATCCCAAGAAAGCGGACCAGGCTATCCGTGGTACAGTTACTTTACCTCATGGTACAGGTAAAACCAAAAGAGTGTTGGTGCTTTGCACACCTGATAAAGAAGCGGAAGCAAAATCAGCCGGCGCTGACTATGTTGGCCTGGATGAGTTTGTGACCAAGATCGAAGGCGGATGGGTAGATATCGATGTGATCATCGCTACTCCTTCTGTAATGCCTAAGATCGGTAAGCTGGGTAAAGTGTTAGGTCCACGCAACCTGATGCCCAATCCTAAAACAGGTACAGTTACCAATGATGTGGCAAATGCGATCAACGATGTAAAAGGTGGTAAGATCGCTTTCAAAGTTGATAAAGTGGGTATTATCCACGCTTCTATCGGCCGTATAAGCTTCGCTCCTGAAAAAATCGCAGAGAACAGCCAGGAATTGCTGAACGCGATCATCAAAGCAAAACCTGCAACTGCAAAAGGAACTTACCTAAAAGGTATCAGCATGGCCAGCTCAATGAGCCCCGGCGTTGCAATTGACACAAAAGCATTTGTTCATTAATCTTAAGTGGTTTAAAAACTTATTATCATGACTAAAGATCAAAAAAATGAAGTGATTGAACTGCTGAAAGGTAAGTTCTCCCAATATAACAACTTCTATATTGCCGATACAGAATCACTGTCTGTTGAGCAAGTGGGCAAACTGCGCCGCGCCTGCTTCAGCAAACAAGTGGAAATGAAAGTGGCCAAGAACACGCTGATCAAAAAAGCGCTGGAATCCCTTGACGCTGAAAAATATTCAGGTGTTTATGAATCCCTGAATAAAGTAACAGCACTGATGTTCTCTGAGAACCCTAAAGAGCCTGCACTGATCATCAGTTCTTTCCGTAAAGACAGCAATGGTGAAAAGCCTGTACTGAAAGCAGCATTCATCAATGGTGATGTGTACACTGGCGACAATCAACTGAAAACACTGACCCAGATCAAGACGAAGAACGAACTGATCGGTGAAGTGATCGGATTGCTGCAATCTCCTGCAAAACGCGTGTTGGCTGCCTTGTTGCACCACCACGAGCAAAAAGCAGGTGGAGCAGAAGCTGCTGCAGCAGAGTAAGTAAAGAGAAATACATTCAACTGTATTATATGATCACTGCCCGGATGGTGTATAAAATAAAGGGGTAACAAAACAATTTTTTTAAACTCCGTCGGATCTGCTGAAAGCAGATATGAAGACGGGAAAAATTCAAAACAATGGCAGACGTAAAAGCATTAGCAGAAAGCCTGGTTGGTTTAACTGTAAAAGAAGTTCAAGAATTAGCTGATTTCCTGAAATCAGAATACGGTATCGAGCCTGCAGCAGCAGCGGTAGTAGTAGCTGGCGGCGGCGACGGTGGCGGTGCGAAAGTAGAAGAGAAAACTGCATTCGACGTTATCCTGAAGAGCGGTGGTGCTTCTAAACTGAACGTAGTTAAGATCGTTAAAGATCTGACTGGTCTTGGTCTGAAAGAAGCGAAAGACCTGGTTGACGGCGCTCCGAAACCAGTGAAAGAAGGTGTTTCTAAAGCAGAAGCTGATGAAATCGCAGCTAAGCTGAAAGAAGCAGGTGCTGAAGTAGAAGTAGCTTAATTGTTGGCTTCATAAAATGATTAAGCCCTCTGTTTTTAACAGAGGGCTTTTTGTTGTCTCATGGCTTAAGGCAGATGGTAATAATTTCTTACGGCTTCATAGTTGGTAAAATCAAGATCCTGTGGCAGTGCCGGGCCAGGTGCTGACCGGCCGCCGGTTTGCTGGCTGCTGGTATAGATGCGGACCACTTTCGCCTGCGCGTAATTTTCACCGGCACCGCTCTTATCAATATAGATGGCTACTTTATTGGTAACATAGCCCATACTGACCCGGTATTGGGTACTGCCTCCAACGCCAGGGCCGGGCAGAAAATACCACCGGTCGAGTGCCCCGTAATAGAAGTAAACAAACCAGGCAGATTTATCCATAGTGTCTTTGGTGGTGGTAACGGATAATGTAGCAAACGAACTGGTGGCGAGGTTTTGAGCGCCGTATGTGTATTGTGTTACATTGGCGTTGCCGGCAACTCCCTGCGGCCCCTGTGGCCCTTGCGGACCCTCGGGTCCCTGCGGCCCGATATCTCCTTTTTTACAGGAGAACAACAGGGTGGAGGCAATCATGACGATCAGAAGAGGTATTGGTTTCATGATGAATATTTTGCCGGAAATTTAGAAATGATAATCTCACTTTGTTATAGCTCAAATGAGGGAATTTGGAAACGCGCCGAATATGAATAAGCAGATATAGGTATGAGAAATGTCTCTAAATACCTGGTGCTTTGAGTAGAATTTAGTTTTCTTGGTTAATAGTGAGATAGGCTTTCATCTTTTCAAATTGGTTTACCTCAACTGCAACTATTCTTTTTAAATCATCCACTGCCGAAAAAGCTCCGTGTTGCTGCCGGAAGTTGATAATAGCTTTAGCGAGATTATATCGTATATAGGGATGAGATTTCAACTCATCTAAATCCGCAGTATTGATATTGATTTGATGAATGGCTGTAACATCATTCAATTGTAAGTACGCTTTAATCTTTTGAAAAACCGAATCTGCCAATCCAAACGTTTCCCCCACCTGCTCCACTGAATAAAACCCTCCCAACTTTTCCCTGAAATGAATGATTCTCATCGCAAGCTTTGCACCGATCCCGGGTAATGCTTCAAATCCTGCACTGTCTGCTGCATTTACATCAACTACGCTTATTTCTTTCCTGGAAGGATATACTGGTTTTACAGCAGTGGTTTCATGTGCCTGCGCCAGCGTAGGAGCGGGAGTTTCAATTTGCACATACCCCTTCAGCCGTTCATATTCTTCCTCCCTTAAGCCATACACTTTCTGCAGGTCTTCCGGTTTTCTGAACCGGCCGCCTTTTTCAATATAGTTCCTGATCGTTTTGACCGTCTTCTCCCGTAATCCCAGTTTTTTCCAGCCTTCTGCAGAGAGGGTATTCGGGTTAAAACTGAACAATTCACCTTTTAGCTCGTTATTATATCCGCCTTCAGTCCGGTCGTGCACATATTCATCATAGCTGTTTTTGCTGTTCCTCTCCCCGGGAAATTGCTTGCCTGAAGTGGATTTTAGCTTTTCCAGTTGCTCTAGAGCAGTGATCCAGCCTGTATCCGCAACAGGTTTTTCTGTCAGAAGCTGGTTCTCCGGCATAGAAGGGAGCAGGAAAGAGGCCAGCAAGATCAAGGCTATGATCAGTACTGCGATCCGGTCTTTCCGGGTAAACTGAAAGTATTCACCAATTAATTGCTTTCTTTTCATGGCAGTATTTACCCCTAAATTATTTCACCGTGAAAACCCAAAGCGGGGTTTTTCACAGGATTTTGGCGGGGTTTTTGTCGGCTCATTTTTTTTGGCGAAACGCTTTTTATCCTTACCTTTGCAGTCCTTTATTTTGGCCAAATATATTTTGACATCCCAGATCATGTTTAACTAGTTGACAATCACTGTCTTTCGTTTTTTCTAAAATGAGAGCTGAATGTGA